>DATJOQ010000216.1:0-6353 GCA_035506935.1 Binataceae bacterium (SeqCode)
GTCCTTCGGTCCATCCGGTGGTCGCCCCCGTCATCAATCGCGTCCATTCCTGGTAGTAGCCGCGGATGTGATGTTCGTCGGTGACCGGGCCTTTGATAACGCCTTGGCTATCAGTCTGTTCGCGATCGGTTTCCGCGCCACGCGATATATCGACCCATTCCATCTCCGGTATCAGCATCCCGCGCTGCGCTTCTTCGAAGTTAGCCAGATCATCAGGCTCTCCGAACGCAGGGAAGTCCTCCTGCATGCGCATCCTGAGCGTATTTATCTCCTCGGGCACGCCTTCGAGCGTGGTGCCATACCAGCTAAGCGCCGTCGAATCGAAGGTCAGCGGCTCGATAATCTGAAGATGATTTCCGATGATTAGCAGGTTGGGAAAGATGTTCAGGTTCAAGCCGGCTCCCGGGCCCATATCCAGGAAACGCTCCGCCTCCGCATCTCCGTAGCGCTGGCGCAACGAGGCTTCGAAGGCCTCCATCCCGGGGAACGGCCGGATCCATTTCCAATAGCCTTCGCGCATGCCTGGCCTTTGATCCAGCACGGTATTTCCGCCGCCCAGATACTTCACGTAAAGCGGGCCTTCGTCCGGCTTCTTGGCGAAGTATTGCATATCTCTCTCGTCGCCATAGCGCGACGCGACCTTCAAAAGCGACCTGTGCGAGAAGGCAGGATGATATCCGTCTGCCGCGTTGTCGTAGGACAACTTCCAGTTCGCGCGGTACATCATTTTCTGCGAGCTGCTGCGCACGATGACATTGCCGGTCGGATAGCGATCCAGCCACGCGTCGATATACTCCGTCGCTGGGCCGAGATGCTCCGCCAGCGGCGGCAGATCCATATTGAACGTCGCGAAAATGAACTGCCGATAGGTCTCCACGCGCGGGACTTCACCCAGCCGGTGCTCTTCAAAGCTGAAACCTGGTCCATAGCCCTTCGGCCACGGCACTGATTCCAGACGGCCGTCATTGGCGAAGGTCCACGCGTGGTAAGCGCACTGAAAGCGCTTGGCGCTACCGCTTACTTCGCGACAAACAGTCGAGCCGCGATGCGTACAGCGATTCAGCAGCACATGGATTTGTCCGCTGGCGTCGCGCGTAACGACGATCGGACGAACACCCAGCGTCGTGGTGAAGAAGTCGTCGCGTTTGGGGATCTGGCTCTCGTGCGCAACGTAGGTCCAGGTGCCGCCGAACACCCGCACCATCTCCTTCTCGAATATAGAAGGATCGGTATAGAGCGTGCGATGTACGTAATCGCCCCGAACCAGCCGTCGAATCTGCTCGTCGGGCGTAGCGCCGTTCGACGAGCCGTTGGTGTGGATAGCTGATAGCTGGGCCAGTCTTCCCATAGTCTTCTAGTCCTTATTACGCTCGCGATTCTCGGTAGTTTGATCGGCGCGGCCGACGAGATCGATCTCGGGGTTGATCGTCTGTCGCAAGCATAAAACTCCGACTTCGGCGCTCGTCCAAGTCGCTGCCCACGATCGCGCGCCTTCCGGATTTGCGGAAGCGCCGCGACATTTTTTAACACGTCAGATGCGCTATTCGGTTGCTCCCGCGAACTGCATTTTGTATGCAATATCCAAGATGACAACCTCTGGTCAAGCTTCCCCCGATACTTGGCAGGCCCGCGAGGAACAATCCGAGATGGCGCCTGGACTCCTCGTCACGTCGCACGTCCCACTTCCCGAGCAAGTTTATCACAAGGTTCGGCGGGCTATCCTCAACGGCTTCTTCGCGCCGGGGCAGATGCTGCGCCAGGAGGAGGTGGCGGCGCGCCTGGGCGTAAGCCGAAGCCCTCTGCGCGAAGCGCTGCCCCGTCTGGAGGCTGAGGGCATGGTCGTCTTGCATCCACGCCGCGGATACGCGGTGACTTCGCTCGACCCGGCGGAAATCGGCGAGCTCTTCGACCTGCGCATCCTGCTCGAAGCCGAGTTGGCGCGCCATGCAGTCGAACGGCGCCAGGCACATGACGTCGCGCGGGTGCGCGCTATTCTGGCCGAAATGAGCGATCCCAAGCTGCTGATTACCGGCGAATCGCGCCAGGGCTGGTTCGCGCTCAACAATCGCTTCCACGACGCGCTGCTCGAACCCGGCGGACATCGCCATCACCTGCGAGCCCTGGAAAACGCCAGCGCGCTCATCGAACCCTACATCCGGATGGAAACCAACCTGACCGGTGATCTCCGTCAGGCGCAGCAGGAGCATAGCGGGATCGCGGATGCGTTCGCGGTCGGCGACCCTGTCCGCTTCAAATGCCTGATCCGCGAGCACGCGGAGAACACCCGCACCAGATTGCTGATAGCGCTGCCCGGAGCGTGTTCGGTGCCGCGATGAAACTCGCAACCATCGTCGAAGGCAACGCTCATCTCGTCGGCGTGGTCGATTCAACGGCGCGCACGGCCCGCATTGTGTCGCGCGTGGGCGGACGTCCCGTGGCGACGATGCTGGAGATTATCGATCGCGTCGCCGCCGGGGATAGGCAATTCGATTACGGCGCGACGGTCTCGCTCGATAAGGTGCGGCTGGCCGCTCCGATTCCGCGTCCGCATCGAAACATCCTGTGCGTCGGCAAAAACTATCACGAGCACGCCCGCGAATTTGCCAAGAGCGGCTTCGACCGCGGCGCGACCAGCGCATCCGACGCTGTGCCCGAGGCCCCGATCATCTTCACCAAATTCCCGCAGACCGTGATCGCAACCGGCGACGTTATCCAATGTCCGGAAGCCCTCGCGCAGGCGCTCGATTACGAAGCCGAACTCGCGGTCGTGATCGGACGTGAAGGTAAATCAATTTCGCGGGACCGCGCTTACGAACACGTGTTCGGCTATGCGATCGCCAACGACGTTACCGCGCGCGACCTGCAGAAAAAGCATGCGCAGTGGTTCCTGGGGAAATCCGCCGACGGCTTCTGTCCGTTCGGCCCATGGATTACAACCGCCGACGAAGTCGACTCCGGAAATCTTAACCTGCGATGCTGGGTCAACGGCGAACTGCGTCAAAACGCTAACACGCGCGATTTGATCTTCGACATCCCAACGCTGATTGCCACGATTTCGGCGGGGATCCGGTTGCTGCCCGGCGATATCATCTCGACCGGAACTCCGGTCGGCGTCGGCATCGGCTTCAACCCGCCAAAGTTCCTCAAGCGCGGTGACGTGGTCGCGATCGAGATCGAGGGCTTGGGCCGGATCGAGAACTCGATCGGCTAGCCAACCGAGCGCTTGCGGCGGGCGGCGGACTTTGCGCTGCGCGACTTCGCCGGTCGCGAGGATCTCCGCATCGGAGCGATCACATCCTCGTAATAGGACTCGGGCACCTGGCGCTCGCTGTTCGCGATTACCTCGGCAAAGCTGAACATTCGAAGCAGCTTGCCGTTGCGGAACACTGGCTTGAGCACGTTCTCCTCGGGCGAGATCGAGCCCCTGCGGACGGTCTCGTAGTTGCCATCCGCATATTTCAAACCCAGACGTCCGGCCTTCGAGTGCTTCATCGTGCTGCCGGTCGGCTTCTTATAGACGTCAATCCATTCGCCATTTACGCAGACCGCGTTGGTCTTTTGCCCGAAATTCAAGGTATCGCGATTGACGCGTTGAAGCAGGCCACCGCCCATCCCGCAGAAGACGTTGTCCGCTGCCAGTCCACGCCGTTCCAGCTCGATGTAAAGTCCCCGGATAGTTTCGATGGTCAAGCCATCTCCCTGGATCACTCGGATGTAAGGCGGGAGAACCTTGAAGCCTTTGCTGTTGGTCTCGTAACCGAAGCTCTCCATCAGCCATTCGGTGGTATCCGCCGGCACTTGCTCGGGATCGCCCGAATCGATACGCGCGCCGATCATGCCGGGGAAATTCTTGATCGCTTCTTTCAGCTCTTTGCCCAGGATCCGGCGAATGCAGTGTTCATTGTCGTAAGTGTCGGTCAAAAGCCCGACGAAGGGCACGCGGCCCTTGTACATGTTCATTATCGAAAGGAACATCGCGCCTTCCTGGGGCCGCGTCCACGCCGACACGGCGGAATGTTCCATGTTGACTGCGGAGAAGCCGGGCGCAACCGCGTTGTAATACTTCTTGGCGGCGAGCGGGCCAGCGGCGGTATCGGTGTGGTCGAAGTTGACCAGGTGCGCCATCCCGCCGAGCGACCCAGATTCCAGCGAGCTCACGCCGCGAAAACCGAAGTCGTGCAGGAACTTGCGCGCCACAATCTGAGGAAGGTCTGAGGTGCGCCGCAGCGCCTCTTCGACGATTTTGCGGCACATCCAGCTAATCGTTCCGACCGAGGTCGGATACCACACGCTGCGCAGCAGAGCGGCTTCGAAGAAGTTCGTGATCCAGAAATACTTGGGATCGGTGTTGACGATCTGAACCAGCACGTTGCGGGTCGGGACCACAGTGCCTTCGGGAACTGCTTCGATCTCCACCGGCAGGAAGCCGTCGTAATCTTTCAGCAGCTCGACCCAGCCCTTGCGATTGAACGGGACTCCCTGCTCTTCCGACAGGAATTCGGCGTCGTCGATATTGTCGACCGTGATCGGCTTAGTCAGATATTGGCGCAGGAACGCTTGCAGTCCAACGAACATGGTCGCCGGGAACGGGCCTCCGCGCGATTCGATGTAGCTGGAGATATACTCCGTGCCCGGCGGATACATCGAATGCTGGGCCTGCTTGAAGCTGTCGGTGTTGCTGATGAAATTAGCCAGATCTGCGCGATTAGCCATACGTCAATCAATCAAATTAGATGCGACGATCGGTCGCGGATTTTGGCAGCAGATGAGATTCGACCGCTGGCGGAGAGGCGGTTTCGCGTGCGTCGACCGCCACGATTTCTTCGGGCACCAGCGCGTAATACTTGCGCCCGGAGGTCTGGCCGAGCTGGAAGTAAGGATCTGAATACGGATGGCCGGGATAGAAGTATTTCTGGAATACGAGATCCTGCAGGCTCTCGAACAGCGCCGGATCCTTCACCAGGCTGACGCTTCCCTGAATCCGCACGCTGCACATCGTGGTGTACTCGTCACCGCTGTCGACCATCGCTGAGACGGCGCGCTTGGCCTCGAAGTTGACCGCGTGCTCGCTCGGCCCGTCGATCGGAATGTAGACGGTCTCGTCGCGCACGACATACCAGGCCGAGGAGATGTGAATCGTACCGTTCTCATTCAACGAGGCTATTCGGATGTTTTTTTCGCGGGCAAGATAAGCCCATCGCTTGCGGCCCTCGAGCGGCGCCGCCATGCTCGGCGTTACGACTACGAATCCCATGACAACCTTTACGATCTCAGCGAGCGGAGCCGCTCGCTATAGTCTGGAGCCTCGACGATTCCCGGCCGATTCGACGGGCCGCTGACCCACATGAACCTGGTTTCGACTCCGGTCGCTTCCAGCGTATAGGTGAATCCGGCGGGCAAATAGATGTGCTCTCCCGGGCCCGCCTCGAGCACGATTTGCTTGCCCGAAGAATCCTCGACTCGCACGCGGATCTTTCCGCTTAGACAGAACTGGGTCTCGTCGAAGTTCGCTTGCGTCCAATGGACCGGCTGATAATCCGCCTTCGCGTAGCAAATACCCTCCCGGAAGTAGCGCGCGTCTTCTCGTTCCTGCGAGATGAAGATCGCGGTATCGATACCGGTGTTGAACTCCAGGCGCGGCAGATTCTCGATATCTTTCTGCGTGATCACCCGCGGAAATCGCCGCGAGGCCGAATCGATTCTTTCGCTGGCGCTCATGGTCATTTGGCCTTTCGCAGAAACGGCGGAAGGACTCTGCGGTCCATGATCGGCGCCTGCGGCAGGTAGCGGCGATCCCAGCCGGCAACTCGCTCGTGAATCAGCCGATACCACAAGCGCGCTTCCATCATCCCCCTGCTCAAGTAATGTTCGAGGTGCGGATGGGCCATGAAGAAGTACTTTTCCAGCGTTAGATCGAGCAGCTCTTCCTTGAGATCGGCATCCTCAACCTTCGCTGCTTTCCCCGCAAACTGGACGCCGCGAAAGTTTGACAGGTCTTCGCCGTCGTCTATAACCGCGGACACCCGCCCGCCTGAATCGAGCGCCTGCAAGTGCCGCCAAGCGGGAGTGGTCGAGCGTCCCGGGTCGCCGATCGTGGGATCGATCGGGAAGTACACGGTTTCGTTGCGCACGACGAACCATACCGGACTGACCTCGATCGCTTCGTCGGCGTTGACGGTCGCCAGCCGCATCGTGCGCGCTTTTTCGAGAAAGCCCCAAAGAGCGGCGCCCTGTAGCGGCGCCGTATCATATTGCGTGAAAGGCATTCTTAATTCCTCAGCGATTGGATTTCTTTGACATCAGGCGATCGTCGACAAGCTTCTGATGGTAAATCGGGCCCTGCGCGTCACCCG
>DATJOQ010000217.1:0-3253 GCA_035506935.1 Binataceae bacterium (SeqCode)
TCCAGATAATGCCCGAACTCGTGCAACAGCGTGCGCACAAAAGTCTTGGGTTTCACGATATCGTGGCGCTGCGCGGTTCTCATCCACAGGATAACCTTCTGTGGACGGGCTCTCGGATAGAAGATGCCGTGCAATTCGCCGCGCTGATTGTGCGGACGGACGCCGCGCACTTCGACCGATACCGTCGCCACCGCCAGCAGATGGCATAGCTCGTCGGTCAGCGCCTGCGCGACTCGGTTGATAGGTGCGAGCGCACCACCGTCCAGTACCTGCAGCAGGGTCTCGACTAATGACAGGGCGCGCGGGCTTGGTGTCAGGTTGAAGTCGGCGATAGCGTTGCCCGCCAAATAGCATCGTTGCGCCCGCGGCGACAGCCGATAAAAGAATTTCGGCAGCTCGGCCTCTCTTTGGTCGGAGCTCGCACCGCCGCCCGGCTTTTTCAGTGCCGCCATCTATCTTGATCGTGCTTCGCGTTTTGATCCGGCTTCGCAACAGGCTGATTCAGTTTTGCGAAGCCTGTGCGCTATCATCTTGCAGGCGATTTGGGAGCGCAAGCGCGATGGAACTAAAGACGATATCGGTGATGAAGCCTGACAGCGTCAATCTGATTCTGGGCCAGACGCATTTTATCAAGAGCGTCGAGGATTTGTACGAGGCCGTGGTTCAGGCGGTGCCGGGAGTGAAATTCGGTGTAGCGTTTTGCGAGGCTTCCGGTCCCTGCCTGATTCGCCATACCGGCACGGATGCTGAATTGGAAAAGCTCGCGATCGACGCGGCCGCCGCGATTGGTGCCGGTCACGTGTTCGTGATCATGCTGGGCAACATCTTTCCGATCAATGTGCTGAATCAAATCAAGTCGGTGGCCGAGGTGTGCGGCGTGTTCTGCGCCACGGCCAATCCCGTGCGAGTCGTGGTCGCGTGCGAAGGCGAGGATCGCGGCGTGTTGGGGGTTATCGATGGCAGCGCGCCCAAGGGTATCGAAGGGGAAAAAGAGCAGGGCGAACGGCGCGCGATGCTGCGGCGGTTCGGATATAAACAGTAGTCCTGGGCCCGGCGGCAGCTTATTATTGAGGATGTGGTTCGCAGTTCTCGCCCGAAACTTCCAATCCTCGCGATCGTATTTACAGGCGGCGAATCGGGTGGAGGGATGGTGGTGTGTGGAGCAGATTTGTTGCCCGAATCATCCAAGTCGTGACTGATTTATAATTGATCGGGCGGCGCTCTGCGCCGGATGACGATATGGGTGCGCGCAAGCCAAAGCCGGCCGGATGGCGGCGGTACGTTCCTGGGTGGTGGCGCAAGCGCCACAGCGTGCTGGCCGCGATGCTCGCGGTCGCGTTCGGCGTCGGCTTTTACCTGGCCCAGGTCTATGGCGAAATCACGGTGCTGATCGCGCAGCGCCGCGCCGCCTCGACCTCCACGATCTACTCGGCGCCCAAGGTACTCGCGCCGGGGGACGATGTCGCGCGAGTTCATCTTTTCGATCGTCTGCGGCATCTGAGCTACAGCGAGGTCACGACGGTCAGCGGTCCCGGCGAGTTCGCGGTGGATTCGAACCGCCTGACGATCTACGAACGGCCATTTCGCCTTGGCGTCCGCGACTTTCCCGCGACGCTGCTGCGATTCAGCCTGTCGGGCACCTACATCACCGGCGTCAGCGATCTTTTCGGGACGCCACTCAAGCAGGCGGTGATCGAACCCGAGGTAATCGGACGCTTGAGCCCCGATACCCCGGCTGAGCGAGTCGAGGTTTCGCTTGGCGACGTTCCGCAGTTTGTCACCGAGGGCTTGCTCGCGACCGAGGACCGCTATTTTTACTACCATCCGGGGTTCGATCCGATTCGTGTGATCGAAGCGGCACTGATCGATCTTCGCACACACCATCTGGTGCAGGGCGCCAGCACGATCACTCAGCAGCTCGCGCGCACGTTTATTCCGCCGAAGCGGCGAAGTTTCTGGCGCAAGTTCCACGAAGCAGGAATCGCGGTAGTGCTGGAAATCAAGCTCACGAAAAACCAGATTCTCGAGCGCTATATCAACGACGTTCCGATGGGCGAGTACCACGGTGCGCCGATTTACGGCCTGCCGCTCGCTGCGCGCTACCTCTTCAACAAGGATTTGCGCCAGGTCACGCCGTCCGAAGCGGCGGTATTGATCGGGATGATTCGCGCGCCGACCTCTTACGATCCGCGCCGCCATCTGGCGCAATGCCAGGTGCGCCGCGACACGGTTCTCGCTCTGATGAACCGATCACACGTGATCGACGACGCGGCCTACAAGATTGCGCTCGCCGCTCCGATCGCGGTGGCCGAGGATCGAGGCGCGCGGCCTGCCCCATACTTCGCTGACTACGTCGCGAGCCAAGTCGAGAAAATTCCCGGCTTCAACGGCCATACCGAAGGGTTGAAGGTTTACAGCACGCTCGATCCCGAACTCGAAGTGGTCGCGGAAAAAAGCCTGATCGACAATCTCGATCGGCTCGAGCACGCGCACAAGGGTCTCCGGCGGAAGGACGCCGACCAGCGTCTGGAGAGCGCGATGGTCGCGCTCGACGTTCAAAGCGGCGCGATTCGCGCGATGGTGGGTGGGCGCGATTACGCCGTGAGCCAGTTCAATCGCGCGACGATGGCGAAGCGGCAGGCGGGTTCGACCTTCAAGCCGATCGTGTACCTGGCGGCGATCGATCCCGACCGATGTCCGCTCGCCGCGCCGCTGACGCTGGCTTCGATACTGCCGGATCGTCCGATGTCGTTTCACGGATGGACGCCGGCGAATTACGAGGGCGACTACCGCGATCGCGTGACGGTGGCGAGCGCGCTGGCCGATTCGCTCAATATTCCGACCGCGTATGTCGGCAGCATGCTCGGACCGCATCTTATGGTCGAAACGGCTCATGAGCTTGGCGTCGGCGAAGACATGCCGACGGTGCTGCCGATCGCTATCGGCGCGGGCGAGACCACGCTGCTTGAGCTGTCCGCGGCGTACCAGGTATTTGCCAGCGAAGGGATTGCGCGGCCGCCGTACGCGATCGAATCCGTGGTCGACGGCCACGACCATCTAATTTTCCAGCACGAACCGACCGAGCAGCGGTTGATCCGCCGCGACGTCGCTTACGTGATGACCGGCGCGCTTGTAGAGGTGCTGAGCCAGGGGACCGGCGCGGCGTCCGCTGCGATGGGACTTCGGTTCCCTGCGGCGGGAAAGACCGGCACTACCGACGACTACCGCGACGCGTATTTTATCGGTTACACAC
>DATJOQ010000218.1:0-2495 GCA_035506935.1 Binataceae bacterium (SeqCode)
CAAAAACGGCAACGAATACGGTGCGGCTCGTAGCCGAGCGGGCGAACTGGGGGGCATCCCGGCGGCTGAAGAGGCAGCGCACAACCGGATGACGCGAAGGTGTCATCTCGGTTTCCAATGAGAGGGAGATTCCTCATGTGAGGGACCTCCCTCTCTCCGCATTGAGGCATCCGGCGGAAATGGAAGTTAGCGCCGCGACAAATGACGTCAGCGCCGCTGGTTGGCAGCTAAGCCATGCGGCCGCCGAGGTCGGCCTTTCCTTTGAATTCGGAGACTGGGCGATATTCGTTGCTCGGGCTAACCGGTGGGTTGTGTGATGGATCGAGCGGTGGCAGCCGGCTGCTCTCTTCGCTCGCCAGCGCTTGTGCGAGTTTAGTATCCTCGCGCCAGGAGTCGTTTTCGCTCGAACGAACCACGGTACCGACGAAGTCGTAGCGATGCCAGTAAACGAGCCGCATCGGCACTCCCGCGGGATCGTCGCGCAAATGCTCGTAGGTCCATTTTTCGTTATAGCGGAAGCCGTTCTCTTCGTGCTCGCGCGGATCGTTCAGGCTGCCGTCGGTCTTGTCGGGCGTGCCCAACCGCGCCGCGACCGTGTTGTGAGTGGGGACTTGCTCGCTCATGTTTTGAAGCTCTCGTTAAACGGACAGCCGCGCTGTTCGATGTGGGCTTCGAACTCGGGGCGGAACTGAGTGAGAAATCCCTTTGCGGCCCAGGCAGCGGCGTCGGCAAACGCGCAGATAGTCTGCGCCTCCATGAAGCCGTAGCAACGCGCGATGTTATCGAGATCTTGAGGGCTGCCGGCTCCAGCTTCGACGCGCTTGAGAGTCTTGTAAATCCAGCCGGTACCTTCGCGGCACTGCGTGCACTGTCCACACGATTCGTGCTCGAAGAAGCGCGCGATTACCAGCGCCGCGCGCACCATGCAGCTGCGGTCGTCCATTACGATCACGCCGCCGGTGCCAAGCAGAGTGCCCACCGTCTTGAGCGTCTCATGCCCCATCTGTACGTCGATCTTGTCGGGCTTGATCACCGGCATCGAAACGCCGCCAGGAATGATCGCCTTGATCGGGCGGCCTTCGATCGTACCACCACAATATTTCTCAATCAGATCGCGCATCGGGACGCCGAGCGGCAATTCGAGCACACCGGGACGTGTGACGTGGCCGCTTACGCCGAACAGCGTGTGACCGGCGCTATTGGGAATTCCCTGCTGCTGAAACCATTGCGCGCCTTTCATGATGATCGCGGGCACATGGGAGACCGACTCGACGTTATCGACCGTGGTAGGTTGACTCCACAAGCCGGCTTGGGCGGGAAAGGGCGGGCGCTTGCGCGGCTGTCCCTTCTTGCCTTCCATCGATTCCAGCATCCCACTCTCTTCGCCGCAGATATAAGCTCCGGCGCCGCGTTGAATCCTGATGTCGAAGCGGCGATTGAAGCCCATCGCCTGCTCGCCCAGGATTCCCGCCTGATAGCACTGCGCGAGCGCCTCGCTCACGATTCGATGGGCCTCGATGTACTCGCCGCGTATATAGATGTAAGCGGCGTTAGCCTCGATCGCCAGGCACGCGATCATAATCCCCTCGATGAACAGATGGGGATTGCGCTCCATGATCTGGCGATCCTTGAAGGTGCCGGGCTCGCTCTCGTCGGCGTTCACTGCAAGATAGCGTGGACGCTGATCCTTGGGCGGCATGAACGACCACTTGAGACCGGTCACGAATCCGGCGCCGCCGCGTCCGCGCAAGCCCGCGTCCTGCACCAGCTTCGCGATTTCCTTGGGCGTCATCGTGGCGGCCTGGTTTATCGCCTGATAGCCGCCATGCGCCTTGTAATCGTCAATCGTGAGCCAGCGCTGATTTTCCGGCGGCAGCAGATAGCCTTCGACGTCGGGCGGAAACCAGGAAATTATCGGAGCGGGGTGGCGCGCTTCGAGCGCGGCTTCGGGCGAGGACGCCAGTGTTTCAAGCAGATCGGGCGTTACGTTCTCCAGGAACGGATTGTCGTTGACCTGGATTACCGGCGCGGTGCCGCACGAGCCCAGGCACTGGACCTCGGCGATCGCGAAACGCCCGTCAGGCGTGGCGGTTCCCGATTTTATATCGAGGCGCTGCTCGAGCTCGTGAACCAGGTCGCGCGCGCCGCGAAGGCAGCATGACAGATTGGTGCAGACCTGGATTACCGCCCGCGCGGGCGGCTGATTGAACATAGGATAAAACGAAGCGACTTCCGCCACCTCGTTGACGCGCAACCCGAACATCGGCGCCAGCTCGGCAAACACCTCGTGCGAGAGCTTCCCGGCGTCGGCCTTGGCCATATGCAGCGCACCCAGCAGCGCGCCGCGCGCGTGCGGGAACTGCGCGATATGCTGGTCGATTTTGCGGCGGGTCTCTTCGGAAAGCATCAATGCCTCATCAGCGATCGCACTCGCCGCCGATCATGTTGATCATGTCGAAGGTCGGAATGATATCGGCGAGCTGGCGCCCGATAAT
>DATJOQ010000219.1:0-5316 GCA_035506935.1 Binataceae bacterium (SeqCode)
GCCACCGGTCATCAGATGGATATCGGGTCGCCGAACCCGACCAGCGTCGCGATTCAAGCAACCGACGTCTGGAGCGAAGGCTTTCAGATCTCGCCGATCAAGCTCGAGGAAAGAGGCAAGCTCCGGAAGGACGTTCTTCAGCTTTATCTCGAGAACATGCGCTACCGCGATTTCCTGCACGGGGACCTCATGTCGCAGGTCGGCTCAGTCAAGACCGGCAAGAAGCGGTTGATGGAGTTGCTCGACAAGTGGGGAGTCGAGACGCTCAAGAAATTTTCGCAGGAGATGATCGCTTACGCCGATCGCAGGACGCAGGAAGAAATCGCGAAATGGCCGGATGGTACGTATACATCTGAGTCGTGGGTGGACTCGGACGGCACCGGCCTCACGAATATCGCGATCAAGTGCAAGGTTACGATCAGTGGCAGCGACCTTGATATCGATTTCACCGGCAGCGATCCGCAGGTGCGCGGCAGCACGAACGCTTCCTGGGCGACCTGCCAGAACGCCGCCAGTATCCCGGTGGTGTCGTGTCTCGATCCTGACCTCCCGCACAACGAAGGATGCCTCAAGCACGTCAAGGTCTTCGCGCCCAAGGGCACGGTGACAAACGTCGAGTGGCCGGGATGCGCGTCCGACGCGACTATAGTGCCGTCCGATTCGATCATGGACGCGGTGTGGAAATGTCTGGCGCAGGCGATTCCCGACAAAGTCGTTGCTGGCTACGGACATATCGCGCCGAATGCTTTCACCTCGGGCTACGATCGTCGGGTGCCGGGAGAAAAGCAGGCCTTCTCACTAATTCTGTTTAACGGAAGCGCGGGTGGAGGAGCGTCGAAGGAAGCCGACGGATGGCCGCTGCAGTACTGTCCCGGATCGCTGGGCGGACTGAAGTTCATCCCGGTCGAATTGATGGAGCTGCATCATCCGCTGTTGGCGCGGCGTCAGGAACTTCGCACTGATTCGATGGGCACAGGCAAGACCAGAGGCGGGCCCGGCATCGAGTGGGAGGTTTCACCGCGCGGAACCGGCCAGGTCGACAATTACGCTTACGGCGACGGCATGTTCAATCCGCCGTTTGGCCTGTTCGGCGGTAGCGCCGGCGATGGCGGAGCGATTTACCGTACTAATCGCGATGGCACGCGCACATTCTACAGTGCGATCGCCTATTTCCGCGTGAGCGAGGGCGAGTCGTGGACGACGTTGTCCACCGGCGGCGGCGGTTACGGCGATCCGCTCGAGCGCGATCCCGAACTGGTGCAGGTTGACGTGCGCGACGAGATAATCAGTCTGGCGGCTGCCCGCGATCAGTATGGTGTCGTGCTCGATCCGAAAACGCTCAAACTCGACTTGCATGCGACCGAACAGTTGCGCAAGGAACTGGCTAAATCACGAACGCATGTGCTGATCGTCCCGGCTACGGCTGACTACGCGACATACTACAAGACGCTGATGAGACCGGGAGACAGATTTGAGCTGAACCCACGTCCCACGAGCGACTCGAACTGGACATTGTAAGGCCGTTCGTTCGCTCGATCCGATCAAGGAGGTTCAGCGCCAATGGGCATTCGAGTCGGTGTCGACACCGGGGGGACGTTTACTGACTTCATCATCATCGATGAGAGCGGGTGGCCGCGCGTTTTCAAGACGCCCAGCATTCCGCGCGCGCCTGAGCAGGCGATCATCAATGGTATCGAGGAGCTGGCGAAAGAGTTTAAGCTCGCGGTTCCGGATTTTGTAAAGAACATCGATCTGTTCATCCACGGCACCACGATCGCAACCAATACCGTTATTCAGCGCAGCGGTCCCAAAATTGGAATCGTTCACACCGAGGGTTTCCGCGATATTTTGTTTCTGCGCGACGGCTTCAAGCGCGATCGCTACAACTTGCATTCGCCGCCACCGGATCCGTTCATCCCGCGCTATCTGCGGCTCGGGGTCGAGGAGCGAGTGATCTATACCGGCGAAGTGCTGACGCCGCTCGATGAGGAGGCGGTGAGAAAGGCGGCACGCAAGCTCAAAGAGGACGACGTGCAATCGGTCGCGGTTTGCCTGCTGTGGTCGATGATGAATCCGGTCCACGAGCAGCGCGTGCGGGAAATTATCAAGGATGAAATGCCCGCAGCGCACGTGGCGCTCAGTTCAGAAATTCTTCCCGCCATCCGCGAGTGGCCGCGCGCCTGCGCCACCACTTTGAGCGCGTACGTCGGACCGGTGCTGGGACGTTATCTGACCAAGGTTGAAAACTACCTGCGGGAGAATGGGTATCGTTACAATTTGCTGATCATGCAGCTCACCGGCGGCTCGGCCACGGTGCCCGAAATCGAGAAACGCCCGGTGCTGACGATTGGTTCGGGACCGGCGGCGGGCCCGGCCGCGGGACTTTTCTACGGCTCCGCGGACGGGGAAAAAGACCTGATGGTGATCGACATGGGCGGCACCAGTTTCGAGGTGAGCCTGATCAGTAACGGCACGATCACGATGAGCCGCGAGACCGAGATCGAGCAGATGCCGATCGGCGTCGCGGCGGTGGATGTTCATTCGGTGGGCGCGGGCGGCGGCAGTATCGCGTGGATAGACGGCGGCGGAATGTTGCGAGTGGGACCGCAGAGCGCGGGCGCCGATCCCGGTCCCGCATGCTACGGACACGGCGGCGAGAATCCCACCGTCACGGACGCCAACGTGGTGCTCGGTTATCTTAACCCGGACTTCTTTCTGGGCGGGCGCGTGAAACTCGATCGCTCGCTGTCCGAAAAAGCGATCGAGAGGGTTGCGAAGCCGTTGGGTCTGGATGTGGTCGAGACCGCGTCCGCAATCTATCGCGTGGTCAACGCCAACATGGTCGGAGCGATGCGCGCGGTGTCAGTCACGCGCGGTATCGATCCGCGCGGCTATACCGTGATTTCGGGCGGAGCCGCGGGTGGCACTCACGCCGCCAAGATTGCCGAGGAACTTGGTATAAGCAAAGTCATATGTCCAGTTGCGGCGGGCGCGCTATGCGCATTCGGAATGCTGGTGGCGGACGTAAAGCATTCCTACTTGACTACTCATCCGGCCAATACCGGGAATATGGATATAGACAAAATCAATCAGATCTTCGCCGAGATGGAGTCGCGCGCGATCGAGGAGCTTAAAGCCGAGGGTTTCCAGCGCGGAGACATTACGCTCGAGCGTTTCGTCGATGCGAAATATCCGTACCAGCTCCACGACATCATGGTGGTGGTGCCCGCAGGCAAGATAAGCGCGGAGCACGTTCCGGCGATGGCTGATGCCTTTCATTCGCATCACGAGCGGCTCTACACTTATTGTGTTCGGACCATGTCGGTTGACATGAACGGATGGCGCGTGATGGCGACCGGCAAGATCCCGAAGGTTGTGCCGATGGAGCGGCCGTCAGCCAAAGCGTCGGGGAACGGCGCGGAAAAAGTCAAACGGCAGGTCTACTTTGACGAATATCGCGATTACATCGACACGCCGGTCTACGACGGTGAAAAGCTGACGCAGAAAATCCAGGTCGCCGGCCCGGCGGTGGTTGAGCTGCCCACCACCACGATAGTTGTTTTTCCCGGTCATGCGCTGACGGTTAATTCGTACGGCGATTTGAGGATCGAGATACCGCAAGACGAAGCGCAGCCGGAATAAAAGGAGACTGAGTGATGACTACGAAGGGTTCCGCTGACGACTATGACAAATTCGGCTATTCATCGGGGCGAATCGGTTTCGGCAAGAAGCCGGCGATCCTCGTGGTGGATTTTCAGAACGCGTTCGTTGATCCAAAGTATCCAACAGGCGGGCGGCCACTGATCGTCGCGGGAGTCAAAGCCACTGCCAAGCTGCTGGAAGCGGCACGCCCGTATGACATTCCGGTTGTCCAGTGCGCAACCGCGTACGACAAGTCGAAGCTCGATCTGCCGTACTGGAAGGTGGCGATTTGCAACGAGCTGACGATCGGAACCCACGGAGCGCAAGTGGTTCCCGAGCTTCAGGACCCGTCCTACATTTTCTTCCCCAAGTGCGCGCCATCGATTTTCTTCAATACGCCGACGTCGACGGTGCTGGCGCGCCATGCGGTCGACACCGTTATCGTGACTGGCGCTAACACCAGCGGATGCATCCGCGCGACCGTTATTGATTCGTTCTCGTATGGATACCGCACGATCGTGCCGGTGGAGTGTGTCGGCGATCTGGAAGAGGCGCCGCACTGGGCTAATCTGAAGGACGTCGATCGGCGCTACGCCGACGTCGTTCCGATGAACGATGTGCTCGAGTATTTCAAGACGCTCGAGCGCAAGCCGAGATAGTGCGATCGCGGAATTCGCTAGTCGACTGTGTAATGAGTTAGTATAGCCAAATGGCACAAACCGCTGATGTAGTGATTATTGGCGCGGGCGTGACCGGCGCTAGCATTGCCTTCAATCTTGCGAAGCGCGGCATCACCAACGTCAAGGTATTGGAAAAGAATGCCGTGGCGTCGGGCGCGACCGGCAAGAGCTCAGCCTGCATCCGCCAGCATTACTCGACTGAAGTGACGGCGCGGATGGTTTTGCGCAGCATCGAGGTGTTCAAGAATTTCGCCGACGAAGTCGGCGGATCGGCGAGTTTCGTCAAAACCGGCTACCTGATGGGGGTTGGCGAGCGCGATCACGAGGCGCTGAAGAAGGTCGTGGCGATGCAGCAGCGGGTGGGAATCAAGACCACGCTCATATCGCCGAAGGAAATAGCGGAGATCGAGCCGCGCGTCCGAGTCGACGATCTGGTTGCTGGGGCGTGGGAGCCGGATTCCGGCTACGCCGACCCGTCGGATACGACGAATTCATTCATGACGCGGGCGCGCGAGATGGGCGTCAAGCTCCATCAGGGGGTTCAGGTGACCGCGCTGCGGACCGAGGCCGGCGCGATAAAGGAAATCGTCACGGATCGCGACGTATTTTCTGCGCCGGTGGTGATCAACGCGGCGGGCGTATGGAGCGATCGGATCGGTGCGATGGCCGGAGTGGATATTCCAATCACGGTATGTCGGCATCAGATTCGTTTCGTGAAGCGGCCGGAATCGGCGAAAGCAACACATGCACTTTTTTATGATTTCGTTAATCAGTTCTACAGTCGGCCGGAAGGAAAAGACTTAACGCTGATCGGCACGCTGGATCCAGCGGAGATTCGTGATCGAGTTAATCCCGACGAATACAGCAACGCGCTCGATTTCGATGAGACGACACAAGTGGTGTCGGCGCTCTGCTCGCGGTTTCCGAGCTTCGAAGACGGCGCGTTTCACAGCGGCTACTGTGGCCCGTTCGACGTGACTCCTGATTGGCATCC
>DATJOQ010000220.1:0-17077 GCA_035506935.1 Binataceae bacterium (SeqCode)
CCGCGAGCGCGTGCCGGGCTCCGACGTAAGCCGCAAACTCCTTCTCCAGGCGCTTGGCCTTCGGGCCCGTGGTGATCCATCCGGAACGTAGCGTGTCGAGAACCTCGCGCTCCTCTTCGGGACCGAGCGAGGGACGATGAAATGGTACCTGTCGCATCAACCAGCCAAATCGGGTTTAGTGACCTGACGCCGCGCGATCACGGATTGGGCGGCGGCGATCGTTGAGCTTGACGAAGTGAGCAATGAATGGACCTGCGAGAAAGTTTACGAACTATAGAGTAGCCGCCGGACACCTTGCAAGGAAGTGGACCGATCCGCGCGGCTGGGTTGCCGCTATCCTGATGGTGTTCGGATGGTATCTGCTGGTCTACCTAATCGTGCGTCCGCTGGCCGATGCGCCGGTGGCCGATAGCTGGGTCTATTCCAACGCGGTCGACTTCTTCCGACGGAACGGCAGTATCCGGTTTGCTGGATATTCACAGGCGACGCCGCTGCTCCAAGTGCTGTACGGCGCTGCGTGGAGCCGCGTGTTCGGAGTCGGCGCGGCTTCGCTCGACCTGTCGGTGGCGATGCTCGGCGCGCTCGGAGGACTGTGCTTCTACGCGCTCGCTCGCCGATGCGGCGCGCGCGGATGGGGCGCGATTCTCGCCACCGCTCTGCTGATCGCGAATCCCTGCTACTTGTACATGAGCTTCTCGTTCATGACCGAGATTCCATTTCTCGCGCTGCTGCTCGGCGCGCATTTGGCGTTCTCCTGCGCGCGCGAGGACGAGTCGCGATGGCTATGGCCCTCGGCGCTGCTCGCGGCGCTGGCCTTCATGGTGCGGCCTTTTGCGGCAGCCGCGATGGTGGGATCGGCGGTGGCAGTGCTGATCACGGAACGCGCGAAGCGCCGGCCAATTATCTCAGGGCACACGATTAAGATGATCGCGCCATTTGCCGCCGGCTCCTTGCTCTGCATGTTGGGATGGATTTGGCTCACGCGATTCAATCCCGAGCCCTGGATGTTGCGACAGAGCGAGGGCAAGCTAGCCCAGTTTTTCGACGTGAGTCCGGCGATTTACGTCGGTGGCGGTCTGATCGGACCACTATTCTACCTCGGCGTGGTGCTGAGTCCGATGGCGCTACCGCATCTGCTGAGCGCGTCGTGGCGCAAGGGGATAGTGATCGCGGCGTCGCTGATGGCGATCGCTCTTGTTTCGATGCGATTGGCGGCGAAGCTCCCGGCGACGCCAGAGCTGAGCTGTTTTGGCGGATGGCGCAACGCGCTGCTGCTGCGCGGATTGCCGAATACGTTTGCGTGGCACGACGGCTCGACTCACGCGGCGGCGATGATACTGGCCGCGCTCGGCGCTGCGGGACTGATTCTGGCCGCGAGCAATTTGCCGAGACCGATGCGGCCCGCGACGCTCGCAGTGATATTGACCGCGGCAATCTACTGGCTTGGCCTGATCCCTTTGTGGTTCTTCAACGATCGCTACTACCTGGTGCTGGTTCCGGCGGCGTGCCTGATGCTCGCGCTGGCGCCGCCTGAGCGAATGGCCGGGCGCGTAGCGGCGATCACGGGCGTTATCGTGCTGGCGTTGATATCGCTGGCCGGCGTCGACGACCATCAGCGCGCACTTGGAACGGTGGCCGCCATCCGCGACGATCTGGAAAGAAGCGGCGTGGCGCGAAGCGATATCGACGCGGGTTACGCGCTGAACGGCGGCGACCTGTATCACGAGAACCCAACGGTGATCGAGCGATGGGGGACGGCGCCGCGCATCCCGATGATCACGTCGGACGCGCTTGCACGCTTTACGATCGCGGCCGCGCCGGTCGAGGGCACGCGAGTGATTCGCCGCGCTCCATGGCCGGGACCGCTTGGCTGCGACGGGAGGGGGATTTACGTGCTGGAGCGAACGACGAATGGGAAACCGTGATGGAAGATAGCGATCGCGAAGAAGGGTGGTGACGAACGTCGCAGGAGGAATAGCTAGCTATCGTCGTCGGCGGGAGCGGAGCCATCCGACGGAGACGGAGGCGGCGGCGCTGAGTCAGGCGGTGCCGAACCGTCGGGTGCGACCGCTCCATCGGTGGGAGTAGTCGGGGCCGACGTTTCGGGAGTAGTTGGGGCCGAGGCCTCCGAGCCAAGGGTTACGTCGGTCGGCACGCCGGTTTTTTCTTCGACTGCTTTTTCCAGCTTCCGCGGATCTATGCGGCCTTCGAGATTGAGGCGATGGACTTCCTGAACCGTATGGTTCCAAAGTCCGGGATACCTGCCGTAAAGATCGTCATGCACCTCGACATAAACCGAGTCGCCGCGGAATCCAAACTTAACCGGCTGATAAACGAAGCGGCCCGGAACACCAATTCTCACCAAATTAAATAACTGCTCGATGTCCTCGGGATACAGACGTATGCATCCGTGACTCACCTCCATCCCGACGCCCCAGGGCACGTTGGTGCCGTGCAGCGCGTATAACGGGAGCGTGAGTTCGATTCGATAACGGCCGAGCGGGTTGTCGGGATCGCCGCCAGGAATCATATGCTCGGCCTCGCCATCGCGTTCGAGATGCTCCTGATAGATGTCATCAGGGACCACCCACGCGGGATCACGGGTCTTGCCGCGCACCTTGAATGCCCCCACGGGCGTGCGCCAATCGAAGCGGCCGAGGCCAACCGGGAAAGTGTAGGCGACTTTGGGCGCATAGGAGGCGCGGGTCGCGGCGGCTTTGGTCAGCTTGCCCTTCTTGCTGTGCAACTCTCCGCGCGGCGGAAAGTAATACAAGCGCATCTCGGGAATGTTCAGCACGATACCCTCGCGCGGGCCGTCGGGAAGGATGCGCTGAATCGGCAGCAGGACGGTCCTGCCCACCGGCGGAGACCACCAATCCATATGATTGTTGGCGTTGGAAATCTCAGTGGCGCTCAGATCGTACCATCGGCCAACGTCCAGCAGCGTGTCACCTTTCTTGATGACGTAGGTTGACGGCTCGCCGATCATGTTGTCGGGCGCCGGCGGCAGTGGATAGGCGACCAGGATACGATGATCGAAGTCGCTGTCGCTCCAGGCGTGCAACTGCATCGCTGCCGCGAACATCGCAACCATCAGGCTCGCGACGATAACGCCTGTTTTGATTCGATCCGCGACCGCTCGAGAGTAGAAACTCACGGCAAATTTCCTGACAGATTTTCCGAAATGACTATCCGCCTCCGCGCCTTCTTCTCCCAGTCATGATAAGGATAGGAGGCCTACTGGGCAATCGGCCTGAGGTGCGCAAATTTCAACACCAATAGCTTGGTGCCGCCGCGGTCGAACTGGACCCAGACCTTGGCGCCGTCACCGCGCCCCTCACGCCGACGCACCACGCCGGAGCCGAAGGTGTCGTGGCGCACGCGGGCGCCGATGTGCGCCACTTCGTCTGTGCCTTCTTCAGCCTCGGGCTGGGCGTCGCTGTAATCGACGTATGGCTCGGATGGGGTGATGCGGCGAATCGGCGCAAGTTCGGGTTCGGGTGCGATACGGTGAAGCAAATCCTGCGCGATCTCCGCCAGGAAGCGCGACGGGCGTGATTCCTGCCGGTTACCATATATTTCGCGCGACATCGTATTCGTCAGATAGAGCAGGCGGCGCGCGCGAGTCATGCCGACGTAACAGAGCCGACGCTCCTCTTCGAGTTCTGCGCCATCGTCCTGCGAGCGGCTGTGCGGAAACAGCCCTTCTTCCATACCGGCGATGAACACCGCCGGATACTCGAGGCCCTTGGAGGTGTGCAGCGTCATCAGAGTGACGCGTCCGCTGTCGTCGTCAACGCGGTCGGCGTCGCTGACCAACGTGATGCGCTCGAGGAATTCGCCAAGGCCGCCGGAGCCGTGTTCCGCGTCGAAAGCGCTTGCCGCAGACAGCACCTCAGCCAGATTCTCGCGGCGGGTGGTGCCGTTGGGCAGCCCGTCGACGTAAGCGAGGAAGCCGGTTTCGGCGATTACCTCGTCGATTAGCGCCCGCACCGTCATTTCCTTCGCGCAATCCATCAGGCCTATCAGCCACGAATGCAGCGTGCTCACCTGCTTGGCGATGCGGAGCGCAATAGTGGAATCGGCCTGCGCGCGTCCGAATGCGTCGAACAGGCGGATTTCCTCGCGTGTGGCGAGGGTTTGCAGCGACTCGATGGTTTTTGCGCCGATACCGCGGGGCGGCGCTCCGCACAGGCGCGCAAGGCTGACCGCATCCGCCGGATTTGCCATCACGCGCAGATAGGCGAGCAGATCCTTGATTTCGGCGTGCTCGTAAAAACGGACGCCGCCAGCGACGTAATATGGCACGCGCCGACGGACCATCGCTTCTTCCAGCACGCGCGATTGCGCGTTGGTGCGGTAGAACACGACGATATCCGCCGGGCGCAGCCCATTGCTTTCGCACAGCCGCAGGATCTCGCGCGCGATAAAGTCCGACTCGTCGCGTTCGGTACGTCCGGTGAAATAGGTAATCAGCTCGCCGGCCGGATTTTCCGTCCACAGGCGCTTGGGCTTGCGCTCGCGATTGTGGCTGATCACCGCATCGGCGCCCGCCAGGATGGTTTTGGTCGAGCGATAATTTTGTTCGAGCTTGAAGATTTTGGCGTCGCTGAAGTCGCGCTCGAAGTCGAGGATGTTGCGGATATCGGCGCCGCGCCATCGGTAGATCGATTGGTCCTCGTCGCCGACCACGCACAAATTGCCGCTCCGCGCCGCCAGCGTCCGCGCGATCAGGTACTGCACGCGATTGGTGTCCTGGTACTCGTCTACCAGAAGATGGCTGAAGCGCGACTGCCATCGATCGGCCGCGGCCGCATGATGCTCGAACAATTGATGCGTCAGCATCAGCAGGTCGCTGAAGTCGAGCGCGTTCAGCTCACGCATCCGCGCCTGATACAGGCGGTAGATTTCGCCGGTGATCTGCTCCTCCGTGGACGCGGCCCGCTCGAGCAAATCGTCGGGGCTCAGGCCTTCGTTCTTGGCCTGCTCGATCCGCGCGCGCGCGACCTCAGGCGGCGGAGACTGTGAAAGCGCGGCGTCGGCGAGCAAACGGCGCATCGTCGAGAGTGCATCGCCTTCGTCGAAGATAGTGAAATTGCGCTGATAACCGAGCGCTTCGATCTCCTGGCGCAAGATTCGCGCACACAACGAATGGAATGTGCTGATCCATGGCACGCGCGCGCCGTCGCCGAGTAACGCTGCGACCCGCTCACGCATCTCGCCCGCGGCCTTGTTGGTGAACGTCACCGCGAGCACGTTCTCAGCGCCCACCTTGCGCTCGGATAGCAAGTAGGCGATACGATAGCTCAGTACGCGAGTCTTGCCGGAGCCGGCTCCGGCGACGACCAGAATTGGGCCGTCTGCGGCGAGTACGGCTTCGCGCTGGGCAGGATTTAAATCTTCAAGCCTCAATTGAGCCATTGATTTTGACGAGCGATGGTCGTTGCTTAAGGAAATGAAGAATACCGGCATCGGCCGCTCGAAGCTACCGGATGCGCGCCGGTAACTAACATCATCGCAAATCTGAATCAGTGGCAAAGTATCAACCACGCGATAAATATTTTCAGAAGGCGCGCGCTCAGGGGCTGCGCTCGCGAGCGGCGTTCAAGCTGAGCGAAATTTTGCAACGCTACCGATTAGTGACTCGCGGAGCGCGAGTGCTGGATCTAGGATGCGCGCCCGGTGGATGGCTTAAAATTCTGAGCGACGCCGTCGGCGCGCAGGGACGAGTGGTCGGTATCGATCTGGCGGCGTGCGGATCGATCGCTCCGAACGTGATCGCGATAGGCGGCGATCTGCGCGATGCCGCGGTCGCCGGCGCCGCGCTGGAACGTCTTGGCGGATCCGCCGCGCTGGTGACCAGCGACCTCGCGCCCAAGCTTACGGGAATCCGCGCGCGCGATGAGGCCGCGATGGCCGAGCTGCTCAATATATCGCTCGCGATCGCGGCGCGTATCCTGCAACCAGGAGGCGCGCTGATTGCGAAGATCTTCATGAGCAGCGAGTTCAAAGCGATCGTGGCGAACTTCGAGCGATACTTTAATCATGTCGAGGTGACGCGGACCGAGGCGAGTCGTCCCGGCTCGGCCGAATTGTACATAATAGCGCGCGATTTCCACTCGAGCAGGCGATCGCAAGACACAACCGGCGGAGAGGTCAGTTGACATGACCGCATCCACAGCGGTTCACAGGGCGGGGTGGTTGTTGCTCGTCGCAGCGGCGATCGGATTGACGGCTTGCCACCATCGAGCGCGGATTACCGCAGATCAAATAAGAGTCGACGTGGTGACGGTGGGGCTCGATCGCGACTCCGGCACGCCATTCGTGCTGCTTGAAGACAAGGCGGGAAAGCGCCAACTGCCGATTTGGATCGGTGAGAGCGAAGCGCGCGCGATAATGCTGGAGCTGCACGGGATTTCGTCGCAGCGTCCGCTGACCAGCGATCTGCTACGCAGCGTGATCGAAAAAACCGGCAACAAGGTCGACCGCGTGGTGATCGACGACCTGCGCGATCAGACTTATTACGCGGACATCTACCTGGATAAGGGGCGTTACCGAATCGACAGCCGGCCGAGCGACGCTATCGCGCTGGCGCTCGGGATGAAGGCGCCGATTTTCGTCTCAGACAAACTGTTCGAGACTGCTTCGGGAACGAATCCCGGGCGGGCGAGCGGGCCGGAAGCCGTGCGCGCTCTCGGTATCACGGCGCAGGAACTGACCGAAGAAATCGCGGATTACTTCAACGCCAAGCCGGGCAGCGGCGTGCTGGTGGCCGACGTCCGCGATGAGGCGGCGCAGGCGGGCGTCGAGCGCGGCGACGTGCTGACGCAGATGGGGGACAAGAGGATCAGGAGTCTGGCCGATTTCAATGCCGCGGTGCAGACGCTCAAGGGCTCTGCTTCGGTTCCGCTCACGCTCGAGCGCGGAGGACAACAGCGCGTCGTGAAGCTCAGGGTTCCGGCGGAATGGGGCGGATAAGCACGATTGTCACGACGTCCTGCGTGAAATGATAAGTCCTCTCTCGCTCCTCATCACACTTCAAGTGTGAAGGCGCTGCCCTTTTTGCCATCCAGAGCGAAGCGACGGCATCGCCGGAGCGCAGTCGAAGGATCTACGCGGAGCGATTCGCTGGTTCCTGCCAGAGCCTTACTTAGTTGCCATTCCGAGCGGAGTCTTCCCATAGGCTTCGCTCACGGCAGGCTTCGCGAGGAATCCCGAGATCGGTTGACTGAAACCAGCCTCGGAATCTGGGATTTGTCACTTCGTTCGAAATGACAGAAAAAAGACGGATTGACTATCGGCGCAACAAAATGCTGCTGATGTAGCGCGGATCGATCTCCGGTTCGAGGTCGGAAAACTCCTCCTCGATCATGTTGAGGCATGAGCCGACGAAGTCGCGCGCGCGGCTGGCGACCTCCTGCGGGACGCCTGTTCTGATCGTTTCCGATACCAGGTTGCGAAAATCGTCGGTGAGCCGCGCCGGACGTGCGGCATTGCCGGTCAGCACGGTCCTGACGCGAGACAGCCGCGCGACGTCGATCGGTTCGGGACGGAGCCCGCCGCTTATGGCCTTTTGCACCGTCGCGGTGAGCAGAATCTGACTCAAGCGAATATCGTGTCCCGCGACCTCGGCGCGAAATGCCGGCGCTCCGATATCGATCGACAGCAGCGCTGCGAACAGCTCGCGCATCGCTTCGATCTGATCGAGCACGGCGTAAGCCAGGTGCAGATCGCGCATCTGGCCGAAATCGCGCATCGTGACCGCGCCCTTGCCGTCAAGTCCGGCGAAAAACTGCGGCATCGTCTGTGTGAATCCGGCGAGCGCCTCGCGATAGGGCGAATCGAGATAGGAGACTTCACGTCCGCCCGGCGCGCGCGCAAAGCCAAGCTTGCCGAGCAAGGTTTCGGCGCGCTTGCGCAGATCGATCGTTAGGCTCACGCCGAGGCGGAACAGAAGTTTCAGATGCGTGTCGCGCAGATGTTCGATCGCGGCTTCGAGGTCGCCGCCGGCCAGATGCTCGAGGCCGAGGTTCAGGTAGCGATGAGTCAGCTCGACCGCGGTGCGCACCGCGTCGAGATCGCCGAAGTCGATGGCGCGCGCGACCAGCACCTCGTTGCTCACCATCGCCATCTCGCTGCGCAACTGACGCTTGCCCTGCGCCGCGAAGCCCGCGGTCAGAGCGAGGTTGAGCAGCGAATGATCGTCACCGGGCTCGATCAATGCCTTCTCAGGCGTCGGCATCGCGTCTTCGCTCATCAGATCGCGGCTGGGGGCGATATAGCCGGCGCGAATCTCGAGAAACTTCTGCGGATTCAGATAAGCGAACACGCTTTGGGCATCGAAATAATCCGGAAAGCCCTGGTCCTCGAGCCGCGTGCGGCGAAAGCGATAAGCCTCTTCTTCAAGTTCCGCTTCAACTCCCCAATAAATTTCCTCCAGCAGGCTCGCGAAGTAGTCGTAGTCGCGCTCGAACACTTCTTCAAGAAATTCCTGAATCAGCGGAAGGATATTGTCGCGGCGGATAAACTCGACCACGTAATGCTCGTCGAACTGCACCACCTGCCGCGACATCACGTCCAGCGACGCCTGGGCCTCGTCCAGCCGATGCACCTTGATGTACTTGCGCAGCAACAACGTCACCAGCTCGAGGTCGAGTTCCATCAGGGCGTCAGCGAGCTGGCGCCGGCCGCCTTCGGCCATCGCTTCGATCCACTCGCGCATGCGGCCGAGGTCCGCGCGATCCTTGCGCCAACAATCGAGATCGAACAACGCCTTGATCTGCTCAGGAACCGCCATGCTGAGCAAATCGCCAGCGTCGGAGACGCCGATTTCCTTGAGCGTGTAGAAGAGAGTCTCGGGCGAGAACGATTGGACCAGCCGCTCAGCTTCGGGGGCGGAGAGAATCAGGTCGCGTTTTTGACGCGCGGGCAGTCCATAGAGGAATTCCAGCTTTTCCTGGAATGGAAGATTGAGAAACTCCGCTTCTCCTCTGACCGCCATCCTGGTTGCGCCTTAAGCTTCATCCCTTGCTGGCAAGGTAGCGTTCGAGCGGGAATATAATCAAGCAGATTTTGATCACGCGGCGGTTTGACAACGAAGATGCGCATGATCTCGCGCGCAAGATTGCCGCTCAATAAAGCACCGGAAATCGTCGTTGCTCTCTTGAGTGATTGGTGACCTTATGTTCCGCGCAGCGATTAGCGTCAGGCTTTACTTTCGGCGGCCGGCGCGGCCTCGATCGGCGGGATCAAGAATTCCTGCAGCGCAGCCGCAAAATTGTGGCTAGTGGCGTTCCCCAGCCCCATTTTGATCAACGCATAACGCGCGTCGGCGTCGAGCTTGCTCCACGATTCCTCGTCGAGCGCGAAGCCGGCGTCCTTTGCGTGCTCGGCCAGGCCTGCGGGTGGTGAGTCTGGCGGATCGGCAATCGCGCGCTCAGCCTCGGACAGCTTCTTGGCTTCGGCGCCGGTGGCCCGTTTCACCGCCTCCTGCACGAAAACCCTGAGTGCTTCGCACTCTTCATCGAGATTCGTCGGCAGATGACAAATCGCCAGCCGCTCGCCGCGGCCAAGCGCGCGCCATTGCTCGAGACCGAGCTTGATCCCGATTTTATCGAGCTTGCGACGCACCGCCATCGGCACGAGATCCAGCGTCTCGTAAACGTCCTGCTCGAACCTGAAATGACGAATCACAAAAAGAACCCTTCCAGCGATCATAACGCAGGTTCCGCGAAAAGCGAGCGCTTTTTGGATCTGCCAGATAATTGGTCATCCAAAAAGAATAAACATCCCCATCTGGTGAATAATGCTCCCGCTTATTCGTTTGGTTTTCCCTAATCCAAACGAGCGGCACGCGCCGGAAAGGGATTCTGCTGGTGTCATCTCAAGCGAGAGTGCCGAGCGAGAAATCCCGGAGTCTCACGCGGAAGGTTTACTTTTCGGGATTCCTCGTCACGCTCGGAATGACAGGACACCGGTGGATGGAAGACTAAGAAGCGGTATCACGCCGTTCGAGCAGCTTGAGAGCCGATGAGGCCCGGCGATACACTGTTCGCAATGGCTGGCCGGGCATCAATCTATGTTCCTGCGTAAGCGCGCGCTCGAGCGTATCGCCAAGGAGCGCGTGCTCTACGAACGGCACACGCATGGCGATATCGCGGCCTGCCTGATTTATCCCAACATCTATCGCCTGGGGATGGCGAACCTGGGATTCCAGGCGGTCTATCAAATCTTCGATCGCGATGCGCACGTCGCGATCGATCGTGCGTTTTTGCCGGAATCCGATGAGCGCGAGCTGATGAGCACGCGCGGATTGCCGCTTCGATCTTTCGAGCAGGATCGGCCGCTGTCTGATTTCGACATTCTCGCGTTTTCGATCTCCTTCGAGACCGATTACCTGAACGTGCTGCAGATTCTCGAGCTGGCGAGAATTCCGCTGAGAAGAAGCGATCGCGCTGGACGCAATTATCCGCTGATTATCGCGGGCGGCTCCGCCGTGTTCCTGAATCCCGAGCCAATCGCCGACTTTATCGACCTTTTCCTGATTGGCGAGGGCGAGGAGATGCTGCCGGAGTTTCTTGCGCGCTATCACGATTGCCGCGCGCGCGGCGCCAAAGGCGAATCGATGATGGCTGAGTTGGCGCAAGTGACCGGCGTGTATCGTCCCGATCTGTTCGCGCCGCATTACGACGAAAGCGGCCGCTTGCGCGAAGTCGGCTATATCGGCTCAGGAGCGCCGCGGGTGAAGCGCCGCCTGATCAAAGATCTCGATCGCTTCACCACCAGCTCGCTGATTCTCACCGACGAATCGGTGTTCGGCGATATGTACCTGGTCGAGGCGAGCCGCGGATGCCAATGGGGATGCCGCTTCTGTGCGGCGGGCTTCATGTACCGTCCGATTCGCTATAGAAGTCCGGACAAAATCGTCGCCGAAGCCGAGCGCGGGCTGAGCGAGCGCAACGTGATCGGATTGGTCGGCGCCGAGATGGCGAGCGTGCCCGGCGTGGCGTCGATCGCGCAGACGGTTGCCGATCGCGGCGGGCGGTTGTCGCCGTCGTCGCTGAAGGCGGATTGTATCTCGCCCGAACTGGCGCGCGCGCTCGCGCGCAACGGTAACAACAGCGTCACGATCGCGCCCGAGGCCGGCAGCGAGCGGATGCGCAAGGTTATCAACAAAAACCTGAACGAAGCCGAGATCCTGCGCGCGGCGCATACGATGGTCGGCGAGGGCGTGGAAAACTTAAAGCTTTACTTTATGCTCGGCCTGCCCGAGGAGCGCGACGACGACGTGCTCGGAATCGCCCATCTGACAGCGAAGATTCTCGATCAGTCGGCGGCCGCGAAACAGCGAATAGGACGCGTCACGATCTCGCTGAATCCGTTCGTGCCCAAGCCCTGGACCCCGTTTCAATGGGATCCGATGGAGGAAGGGCGCTCGGTGAAACGGAAGATCGGGCTGCTGCGACGGCATCTCGCGCGCCTGGGACGGATCGAGCTCGACGCGGAATCGCCGCGCGAGGCTTATTTCCAGACGCTGGTTTCACGCGGCGATCGGCGTGTGGGAAATATTCTCGAGCGGCTGAACGCCGAACGACGCTACGAAGCTGGCTCTATCTGGCACGGGCTGGCAGCGATTCGTCGCGAGTTTGAATCCGGTGCAGGGAAAGGGTTGCCGAACCCCGACGCGTATGTCCATCGCGCGTACGCTCATGACGAGCTGCTGCCGTGGGACTTTATCGACCATCATATCGAGAAATGGTTCTTGCTCTCGGAGCGCAAGAAGGCTCAATACGAACATCAGTCCCCGCCCTGCGACGTCACCGTATGCAAGGTTTGCGGCGCGTGCTGAGCGCGCGGCATTCGGAAAAGATTCCTTGCCCAACTTCCCTGCCTCACGGAAGATTAAAAGAGGAGCCTATTTCCTGAAGCTCCGGAGGTTCCTATGCCGCGCCGCTTGATCGCCGTCCTCACGCTGACTTTCGCGCTCGCGCCGCTGTGCGCCGCGTGGGCGCAAACCGGCGCCGGAACTCCGCCGCCCGCGCTGAGCGGCCCGCCGCCGGTCCCGGGTCCTCCGCCGGAGGCCGCTCCTGCTCCTCCTCCGCCCGCCGCCGCTCCTCCAGCGCCGCATGCAGCGCCGATCGTGCACGAGAAGCCGCGCATCACGCGTCCCGCCAAGGAAGCCGCATTCGAGCCAGCCAGCGGACGCCTGAAAGTGATACAGAGCGGATACATTTATTCGGAGCCCTCGCGGATCAGCCGGAAGCTTGAGAAGGCCGAGCCGGGAAAGTTCGTGATCGTGACCGGCGTCACGCATTACTATGTGCGGGTCAAGCTCAAGGACGGCGATACCGGCTACATTCCCAGTTCGGCGGTGGAATTGGTGACGCCATACCACAAGGACTTTCTGCTATCTGCGGACTCGCCGGTCTACGTCGAACCGAACCACTGGTCGAAGCGAATGGCCGATGTGCATAAAGGAAAGAACGTCCACGTGATCGGTCTCGCCCCAGGCTACATCAAGATCAGGATGAAAGACGGCCGCGAAGGATTCATTCCGCAGAGCGCCGTCGAATAGGACGCTACCTGGTTTGGGCTATTTCGTTTTGAGGCTCTGTGCGATCGAGTCCGAGCGCGCACACGATCAGATAGTCGAGGCTGACGCATCCCGGTCCCGTTAACATCAGCCAAAAAAAGCTCAGGGCGTAGAGCGGCTCGTCGAGCTCGACGAAATCGTTCAATCCGCTCACTTCTTTCATTTTCACCGTGATGATCGCGACGATCATGTTGATGATCAGCGGGATCGACACCAGTCGCGTGCATAATCCCGCCACGATCAGCGCTCCGCCGATACATTCGGTGTAGGCGGAGAGCGCGGCATTGAACGCGGGATGCGGGATGCCCCATTGCGCGAAGCGTTGAGTGAAGGTGTCGAGGTTCTGCAACTTGCCCAATCCAGTCTCGAAGAAAAAATAACCGACGAACAGCCGGATCAGCAGCGGAGGCAGCCAACTGAGCGAGGCCGCCAGCGACAGGTAAATTCTTCTCAGGCTGACAATTAGAGTTTTCATCGCTGCGCTAATGCTGAGGTCAACGGTATAACCCCCACCAGGAAGTGTAAGTTCCCGTCACGGAAATGGATCCCGCTGGTTGCCGAGGGATCAATTTGACATCGCGGCCACACCTGTCATTAAATCCGATCAATAACTACCGCGACGTTTCTGCAACGCTCGCATTACTCATAAATCTGACTGCCGCCGCGGATAACCTGTGAAAAGGAAGTTATGGCCACGCAACAGTTGAAGCATGTGCTCGACGGCTACAAGGTACTGGACTTCACGCAGGTGCTGGCGGGGCCTACGGTCACCAGATTGCTGGCCGAGATGGGCGCGGAAGTCATCAAGGTCGAGCTGATGCCCGGCGGTGATTTCTCGCATAACTTTCCGTTCATCAAGGACGGACGGAGCGGCTACTACGTTCAGCAAAATCGCGGCAAGAAAAGTCTCTGTATCGACGTCAAGAACCCCAAGGGGTTGGCGATCATCAAGGAACTGTTGCCGAAGGTCGACGTGGTGGTGCAGAACTACGCGCCCGGCGTGATCGATCGGATGGGGCTCGGGTACGAAGCGATCAAAGCGATCAACCCGCGCATCATCATGTGTTCAGTTTCCGCCTTCGGTCAGAGTGGCCCGCTAAGCGCCGATCCGGGCTACGATTATATCGCGCAGTCCTACGCCGCGGTGACCTACATGATCGGTGAGTCCGACGGCCCGCCGCTGTTTCCGATGCTCGGTTTGGGCGACGTGAGTACCGGCGCTCACGCGATGGGCGCGATCGCTTGCGCGCTGCTTTATCGCGAGCGTACCGGGCAAGGACAGCTTCTCGATATCGCGCTGCTCGATTGTTACTTCCATTGCCACGAGATGAACGTGGAAATTTACAGCTTGAGCGATGGCGCGATTAAGCCCAAGCGCTCAGGCTCGCATCATCCGCAAATCTGCCCCGCCGGCATTTTCCGCGGCAAGCAAAACTACTTGTTCATCATCGCGTTCCTGGACCATCAATGGGCGAAGCTGTGCGAGGTGATGGGGCGTACCGAGCTGATTTCCGATCCACGCGTCAACACTAGCCCTAATCGGTTGCAGCATCTCGATATCGTAGTCGAGGCGATTCAGGGATGGTTGGGATCGACCGAGAGCGACGACGTGGCGCTGCGGAAGCTCAGAGATGCGCGCATCCCGGTGGCTCCAGTGCTCTCGATCGAGCAAGCGGTGAATCATCCGCATCTGCGCGCGCGCCATACCGTGCGCAAGATTCATGATCGGGTGCTCGGCGAATTCGACGCGCCCGGCTTTCCGCTCAAGTTCTCAGCTTTTCCGGAAGACCTTCCGCTGGTGGCGCCGTTCCTGGGCGAGAACAACGCCGAGGTGCTGGAAAAATATCTCGGCTATAGCGCGGATCGCGTCAAGCAGCTCGAGGCAGAAGGGATTCTCGGCAAGGCGCCCGTGCGCAACGAACGCTGAGGTGGGAACTTTCGCGCCACCCGCCGCTACTTCATCCTGCGAATAATCTCTTTCGAGAACGTTTCGATCGTCTCGCGCGCGTCGGTCACCGGCTGGATCGCGACCTGATTGATACCGGCCTTCTTCATCGCCTTGATCGATTCGATCACTTCATCGGGAGTACCGGTCAAGGTCGTCGCACGGATGATCTTTTCGGTAACAAGCGGCTCGTGTTCTTTTTTCCAACCCTGCAGATATTCGGAGTAAAGTTTCAGATGGCGCGTTTCGAGCGGCTCGTCCGGCGTCCGGTATGCCGCTTTGAACGCCACGATATCATCGCGCAAATCGGCAGGGAGATCCTCAGGGTTGGGGCACGAGAGCGCGAAGATATTGCTTGACGACGAGACGAACGGTCCCACCGCCTTACGCACTCTTGGAGTTTCGAGTTTCTCGCCCGGCTTGGTGAGATGGAACGCGGTCATGCAGAGACTGTAGATTTTTTTTGGATCGCGCCCCGCGCGTTCGGCGCCAACGCGCACATGGCCCATCACGTAGTCGATCAGGCTTGGGCTGACGGTGCCGAAAAGGATCACGCCGTCGCCGATTTCGCCCGCCAGTTCGAGCGTCTTGGGTCCGCTCGCGGAAATGTAGATCGGAATCTTCTTCTTTATGTTGATCCAGCCGGCGTTGGGATTGAGGAACTTGATCATCCGGCGGCGATCGCCTTCATGGTACGGGACGGTTTTGCCTTGCAGCAGCCCGCGGCATACTTCGACGTGCTCGCGCAGTTGTGACAGCCGCGCCGCCGGCATGCCGAGCGTGCGTCGCGCGGTGTTACCGGTACCGATACCAAGAATCGTGCGTCCGGGAGCGAGCTGATTGACCGTCGCGATAGAGCAGGCCGTCATCGGCGCGATCCGTGAGCAAGGATTGGTCACGCCCGGCCCGATAAAAATCTTCTTGGTCTTGATCGCGCATAACGCCATCGCGCAGTAGACGTCGCTCGCCAGCATCTGCGAGTCGTACAGCCAGGCGTGAGTGAAACCGCGCTTTTCGGCTAGCGCAGCTTCTTCGTAAACGTTGATCGCGCCGAAGAATACGAAACCGTAATCCATGCTCGTTTTGGGCGTAGCTAATTCGCCTGCTTGTCCTCCTTTGAACGTTGAGCGGCAGCGCGCCGTCGTGCGAAAACCGCTGGATCCGCCAACGGCGAATGACTGTGATGCGGTTTTTCAGGCGGAAGTCCGCGGCGAACCCGTTCCTCTTTTCGCGCCGCCACGGTTTCGTCGTATTCCGCTCCCCTTCCTTGCAGATGGGCCGCGTAGCGCGCGGTGCTCGGTTTATCCATCCAGCAAATTTGCGCCGGCGGCGGCACCGATAACCGCGTTACATCCGGCCGACTCGCCGCCGACCGCGCGGGCGGCTCATCGGGCGCAGCCCCGCCGCCGCGGCCGAGCGTTGCCGCCGATAACATCCGGCGCGCGCGCCCGCCGCATCCAGGGCAGCGGTGACTTTTGGCGCCGGACTCGCGCAGGGGCGCGAGCACCTCGAACTCAGTTTCGCAGTGCTCGCAGTAACACTCGTAGAGAGGCATCCAGCCTGATCCCGCGCCTATTCAATCTTGTGTGGATGTTCCTTCCAGTCCTCGGGGTCGTGCGTGATCCACATCGTTGCGCCCTGCATATCGCGGATCGACTTGATGCGCGTCAGGGATTGGATCGACAGGTTAGGATCGACGTCGATACCCATCGTGGCACCGGTATTCACCGCGGCGCGGATGTGAGTAGTGTCGCCGACCAGCAGGACCTTGCGATTAGGAAGATTCACCAGCACCGAGCATTCGCCAGGAGTGTGTCCGGGAGTCAGCAGAAACTGGATCGCGCCGTCGCCGAATAGATCCAGATCCCCGCCGAGTTCGATCCAGTCGTAAGCACGGGTCGGAAGGAAATCCTCGAGGATAAACGCCCATCGCCGATCGGGATCGGGCCAATAGGCGTAACGCAACTCGTTGGTCCCGACCAGAAACTTTGCTTTGGGGAAATAAGTCAGTCCGCCCGAGTGATCCAAATGTGAATGGGAGAGGATGACGTACTTGACGTCCGAAGTTTTGTAGCCAACCCCCTCGATCTGTTTATCGAGGGTTTCTGATTTGCTCCATTTGATTGGCAGATGCTCGCCCGCGTATCCCCAGTAACCTTTTGCATCGTCGATAATTTTTGCATTGCAGCCGGTATCGAACAGCACCAGCCCCTTGGGATGTTCGATCAGGAATGACGGGCAGGGCAGTTGCAGCAAATCCGGAGCGCCGCCATGCATCAGTAGTGACGCCGGAGCGGTGATTTCCGCGCCCGGCAACGCCCACATCTTCTTCGCTTTACCTTCTGCCATAACCGTCTTGGCCTCCGCTTGGATTGCTCGTTGAAAGTCTTCGGAAACTAAATAATCTCTTGCATCGTGGTAAGACTCGCGGATGCTAAATCAGCCCGCGTCGAAGTGTCAAGCTAATCCGAAGCATTCACCGACGTAATCCCAAGCCTTGCCCGGATTCGCGACGGCGCCGCAACTTCGCTAGCGACACG
>DATJOQ010000221.1:0-14502 GCA_035506935.1 Binataceae bacterium (SeqCode)
AACCTCCACGAATCGATATTCTTCGGCCAGCTCCGCAACGCGCGGTTGAAGGAGGGCGGAAAATTGTGTTCGAAAATTCCCTGACGACGTCTTGAACCGCATTAACTAGCTCCGCACGAGAACACCAGCGGAAAGCGTCCACCGATCCGCCGAACGTTTCAAGTTACGCATAGACGGCGGTTTTAGTAAAATAGAAACGCTCACCAGGGGAATCAAAAATGCTCAATTCGAGATTCTCGCAGCAGCATCCCACAGCATACCGTTCGATCAGCGCTCTGCGATGGTCGTGCTCGGCGCGTGGGTGGATCTTGGCAATCACCGCAATTGTTATTGTTGCCCTGGCAACCGGAGCCGCGATTGCGGCCACCGACACGCCGCTGGATACCGTCAAGCACCTGGTGACGCAGGTGCTGGCCATCGTCAAGGACAAGCAGATGGCACAGCCGGACAAGCAGAAGAAGCTGCGGGAGTTGGCCGCGGCGAATCTCGACTTCGATCAGATGTCGCGGATGGCGATGGGCAGCTCATGGCGCTCGCTGAGCGCGGAGCAGCAGCGTCAGTTTGTGCCGGTGTTCAGCTCGTTCCTCGAGGACTCGTATATAAACAAGGTTCAGAACTACTCGGACCAGGAGATTCAGATCACCAACTCGCGGATGACCGAGCCGAACTTCGCGCACGTCAGCGGGCGCGTGGCGCAGCAGGGCGCAGAGCCGATCCAGCTTGGCTTCGCGCTCAAACGTGAGAGCGGTGCGTGGAAGATCTACGATATCGCGCTCGACAACGTCAGCACCTTGCACGGTTATCGCGTCGAGTTTCATCGTGTGCTGGCGCAGAATGGCTTCGACGCGTTGATGAAGCAGATCCAGCAGCGCGACCGCGAGCTTGCCTCGACCCTGGGAAGTCCCACCGGGCTTCCTTTTTAGCTCTGGCTTTTTAGATTCGGGCGCGCCGGATGTTATATCGGTGCATCGAGACTTTTTGCCGAACTATCCCAGGAGGAGAAGATATGACGCCGCAGGAATTAGTCAAAGCGTTCACCAAGGCGGTTGAAGATCGTAACGGCACGGCGATGGCGGCGCTGTTCACCGAGAACGGCGTCTATCACGACGTGTTTTACGGATCGTTTGAAGGAAGGAAAAGAGTCAAGGAATTAATCGAGGACTGGTTCTATCGCGACGCGCACGATTTTCGCTGGGATATGCTCGATCCGGTGAGCGACGGGCACAACCTCTACGCCCGATACCTGTTCAGTTACATTTCCAAGCTTCCCCAGGCGCAGGGCAAACGCGTGATGTTCGAAGGCGTCGGCGTCATGCGCCTGGAGGGCGGATTGATCGCGGAGTACAAGGAAATCGCCAACACCGGACCCGCGCTGCTGGATTCAGGATTCCAACCGGATCGGGTCGCGAAAATCCTTAAGCGCCAGGGCGAAGCGCTGCTGGCTCGTCCCGAGTCGGCGCGCCATCGCGCATGATACGCATACGGTAAAGATCAGCGCTTCGTGGGGGAGAAAACAGTCATATGAAAGTGCTCGTCGAGAAAAACGGCGCCGTAACAACGGTTATTCTCAATCGTCCCGAGGTGCGCAATGCGGTCGATCATGAAACCTCGAGATTGTTAAAAGCCGCGTTCGAACGATTCGACGCTGATGATTCGCAAAGCGCGGCCGTCCTGTGCGGCAACGGCGAGACTTTTTGCGGCGGCTACGATCTGAAGACCGTGTCCCAAGGCAACCTCGAGAAACACTATCGGCCAGAAGGCGTGGGCCCTTTGGGCATTAGCCGGATGTCGATTAGCAAGCCGGTGATCGCGGCAGTCGAGGGATACGCGGTGGCGGGCGGCCTCGAGCTCACGCTGTGGTGCGATTTACGCGTGGCCTCGACCACGGCGCAGTTCGGCGTCTTCTGCCGGCGATGGGGCGTGCCGCTGGTCGACGGTGGGACCATACGGCTGCCACGATTAATCGGTCACAGTCGCGCGCTCGACATGATACTTACTGGCCGCGCCGTCGGCGCCGAGGAAGCGCTGTCGTTTGGTTTAGCGAATCGTGTGGTTCCTGCCGGGCAGGCGCGCGCCGCGGCGCAGGAGCTCGCCGCTGAGATAAGCCGCTTTCCGCAAATATGTCTGCGCACCGATCGCGCGTCTTCATACGTTCAGTGGGGAATGTCGCTCGAGGAGGCGCTCAAGAACGAAGGCAGGGAAGGCGCCAAACCGCTTCTGGCCGAGGCTAAACAGGGCGCGGCGCGTTTCGCCGCTGGAAAAGGACGTGGCGGAGATTTCACGTCGATTTGATGATCGAGTAGTTAGTAGTTCTCTCGAATAGCTAATGAGTAATCGATGAAGCTTGCCAACAAGATAGCGCTGATCACGGGCGCCGGCTCGGGACTCGGCCGCGCGGCGGCCAGGCTCTTCGCATCCGAAGGAGCTGCGATAGCCGCCGCGGATATCGACCTCGACGCCGCGAATCAAACCGCCGCAGAGATTAACGCCGCTGGAGGCAAAGCTATCGCCCTGCGCGTCGACGTCTCGAACGAAGCCGAAGTGCGCCAGATGGTCAACGCAACGCTGGAGCGACTCGGTGTTCCTGACGTGCTGTACAACAACGCGGGAACAATCGGCAGATCGGACTTTCTCGCTAATATGGAAGCCGAAATGTTTGATCGCGTGATCGCCGTCAATTTGCGCGGCGTGTTCCTCGGCCTGAAGCATACTTTGCCGCACATGGCGCGGCGTGGCAGCGGTTCGGTGATTAATCAGGCGTCAGCCGCGGGATTAGTTGGTATCCGCGGTTCGGCCGCCTACTGCGCATCGAAAGCGGGCGTGATCGCGCTAACCAAGGTCGCTGCGCTCGAATATGCCCGCTACAAGATTCGGGTTAACTGTATCTGCCCCGGCCTGATCGATACGCCGATGGCGCAAGAGCTTCGCACCGGCGAGCTGGATCCTAACAGCGCCGACACCATGCGCCGTATCTCTCCGTTCGGCCGGATGGGCACGCCGGAGGAAATCTCCAGGACCGCGCTGTTCCTCGCCAGTGACGATTCAACTTACGCCACCGGCGCCACGTTCGTGATCGATGGCGGTTGGACCGCGTCCTAAGGCAATCCCGCGCCGGCCACCTGCACCGGCATCGTCTCAATTCGCGCCGCCTTGAGCGCGACGCACTTCGCGGGATCGATACTCGGCGAAGTCAGCACGAACAACGTGCGGCGATCGGCGCCCCCCAGCATGCATGCGATCGCCATCTGGTCAGTCTTGACGCGATGAGTGATCTCACCGCCCTGCTTCACTCTCAGCACTTCGTTGGTCATCGGGGTCGCGACCCAGATCGCGCCTTCAGCGTCGAGGCAGCATCCGTCCGGAACCGATTCGCCGAGCTTGGCCCACACGCGGCGGTTCGAAAGCGAGCCGTCCGCAGCGACGTCGTACGCGGTCATCTGATGGCCGAAGCTTTCGCCGACGATCAGGGTCTTGCCGTCGGGTGTGATCACGGTGCCGTTGGGAAACGCGAGTTGGTCGGCGACCACGCGCGCCTGTCCCTCGGGCGTTACCATCACGATCTCCGCGGGCTTCGACGGAGCGCCCGCGATCAGATCGTAACCGAAGTTGCCGATATAGGAGCGGCCCTTCGAATCGACCACCATGTCATTGCAATAAAACGAAGCGAGCTTGCTGATATCGGCAACCAGCTTGAGCCCGTCGCGATCGAGCCGCATCAGACGGCGATCGGTCATCGATACGACCAGCATCGTGCCGTCCGGCAGCCATCCGAGACCTGAAGGCCAGTTCGGCACGTCGACTATATTCTCGGCCTTTCCTTCAAGTGTGACGCTGATCACGCGATGCGCGTGCATGTCGGAAAAGAACAGCTTGCCATCGTGCCATCGCGGCCCTTCAGGAAAGCACAATCCGCCCAAAAGCATTTTGAGATCGGCCATTGTTGTATCTCCCCGTTGCGCTGGCGGTTTAAACTCCCGGCTAGGCTGATAATCGCTCAGGCCAAACAATAATGACAGGGCTCCGCATGCACGCTTTGCACGCTCAAGCGGCCGGCTTCAGCACATCCTCCAGCCAATCCCACATGTAAGCCACGCCGATCATCGTGTTGTCTTCCTGGCAATGATGGTAGCCGCCTTCTTCGCGGGTGAAGACCTTGAAGGTCTTTTGCTTCGAGCCCACCGCGTCGAAGCATCGCTGCGCGTCGACCAGCGGAATCTGTGCGTCGCCCTCGCCGTGCGTTAGCAGGAAAGGACAGGTGATTTTCTCGACCACGCCTGCGAGACGGAACCCTTCGAGTGCCTTGAGCGCTTCCTCGCGCGACCTGGTTCCGGTCATCCAGATGATGTGATCCGACGGCGTGGGCATAGCGACTGGACCGCCCTTGGAGATGAGCTCGAAGCGGCGCTGCCACACGGCGTGATAATCCCATTGCGCGCCCCACGCGACGCAGCAGGCAAAGCGCGAATCGAAGGCAGCGGCGCGCGGCGCGAAGTAACCGCCGAGGCTGATACCGAGCACGCCGATCCGTTTCGGATCGATATCGGAGCGCGCGGCGAGCAGATCGAATGCGGCGCCGGCTGATTTTTCAGTGCGATAATCGAGCGGAAAGCCTCTGAAGCGCAGGCTCTCGCCGTTGCCCGGACCGTCGATTATCAGGCACGAGATGCCGCGCAGCGCGAGATCGGGCACGCCGCGGAAGTATTGAATCTCCTTGGTGATATCGAGCCCGTCGAAGTAAACCATCGCCGGCGCGCGGCCGCCTTGCGGGCGATGGGCGTGCACCAGCAGCCCGGGCAGGCTTTTGCCTTCGTAGGGAATTTCCACCGGTTCGATTTTGGGAAATGCGCTTTGCCGCGCCGCGTCGCGGAAGCATTCGACGCCGCGCTTGAAGCGCGCGAGCCCTTCGTCAGTCTTCGGGTGCAGGAAGCGCTCGCCGATATGGTAATAATGCGCGGCGCGGAAGAGAAAAGCGGCGGCGCTTTGTGGATGCCGATTGGCACGGCCCTGCTGTTCCAGATGCGCCGCGGCCCCGGTCCATTCCTGGTACCACGCCTGGTCGTCGCCGACGCGATCTTTGAGTGCCAGACCTATCCGGTAAATCTCGCCAAGTTCGGCGCCGCCCCACGGCGCGCCGCCCAGTGCCAGCAATGACGCGATCGACCATCGATAGTTGCCGGGAAAAAGCATCCACGCCAGTTCAGGTTGTGCTTCGGCCATCTGATTATGCTCCGTTAAGGCTATCGTTCGATTTGATATAGCACAGAAGCATCTATCGCATAGGTGGTGAAATCGCCGTTGTGTTCGCGCGCCCAAGGTGGCGAAATGTTTCAGTGGCGAAGCGTTCCGGACTCACTGCGGCTTTGATCGGATTGGCGATAACGGCGTGCGTTTTGGCCGCCCTGCTCTATCACTTTCGCGGCGTTCAGGCTCTGTTTCGAAACGGGCTTGCGGTTGCGCGCGCGCCTCACGCGAGTATCGAACTGATTGCCTTCGACCAACGCGGCCATCGCCTGAACAGTCTCGATTTCTTCGATACCTGGCGGCCAACGCTGATCGTACGCGACCACACCGGTGCGGTGTGCTACGGCGTCCAGTACGGCATCACCACCCCGCGCCTGGCTATTCCCGCCGACGAACGGGTGAGCTTCGAACTGCTCTGGCCGGTTTCCGGTTTCGGCAAAGTTCTGCTGAGCGCGGATAATTCCGGCCGCGGCTATCGGGTCAGCGCCGGCGCTTTCACTCGGGTCGAGCTGGTACCGGAGCTGGCGCGGACGCGCGTTGGCGAACTCGAGCGATGGATCTCGCATCGCAAGGAGGCGCATCCGCTGCCCGACGAGGTCACTCAGGAACTCACCTTCGCACATCATCAGCTTGCGCGCGTCGACGCCGTTCATGATCCGAGAGAACGGGCGGCGCTGGCAATGCCGGCGTTGCGAGCCGCGCTGCAGGCGAGCGAGCAGACGGTGTTGGCGGACGCGTCGGGCGCGATCGCGGAGAATCGAAACGGGAGTCTGCTGATCAAGATAATCGACCCGCACGGCACCGAAGTGCCCTCAGTAAAGATTCGCGTAGCCCAGACGCGCCCGGAGTTTCTGTTCGGAGTCGGCAGCGGCAATCGCGGCTATCCGGATAATCTCGTGGCGCGGATGAAGCAGCTCGGGCTTAATTACGCCGCAGTCGATTTGAATTGGGCTGAACTCGAACCGAGCGCCGGCAAATTCGCCTTCGCCGCTTTCGACCGCCGCTTCGATCTAGCGAATCTCAAGCACGAGGGCTTCGCGCTGCGCGGGCGCGGTCTGGCGGAGGGTTCCGCCTCGGCGCTGCCGCCGTTCGTCGCGCCGATGGGCGGTGATTGGCGCGCGCTCAGCCGCGCTCTTCCTGCGCAGCTCGCTCCGATAATCAAGCACTACAAGAATCTGATCGAGGTCTGGCAGATCGAGCAAGCAGACTCGGCCTGGAGCAGTCTCGACCTTAACAATCACACCGCCGACATCATCAAGGCGATCGCCGCGGAGATTCGGAAGGACGCGCCCGATGCGCGCATAATGATCAACATCGCGGAGCCGCTGGGTGAGGACGTGGCGGCCCGTTACAACCGGCGATTACTCGGGGTGCGCGCCGGCGAAGCGCCGCCTGCGGCCGATCCTTACGCCGCCGTCCAGCATCTGGCCAGCGCTGGTGTCGATTTCGATCTGATCGGCCTCGAATTTTGTTGCAGCGGATCTCGCGAACGCGCCGATTTGCGTGTGCAACCTTCGGCAATCGATCTGTTTCGCTTCGCGCGCGAGCTCGATCGATGGAGCAATCTGGGCAAGCCGCTTCAGATCGGCGCGCTCGCCTTCGCTTCCAGTGGCAGTAGTGCGAGCTGGTGGCACGCGCCGGCCGACGAGGGCGTCCAGGCCGATTACCTGGCGGACACTGCCACCATCGCTTACGCGAATCCGCACGTCCAGGCGCTCACCTGGCCAGCACTGTTCGACGCCGACGCGCAAAGCGCGGGCACCGGCCTTATCGACCGCGGCAAGCGTCCCAAGGCGGCCTACGATCGGTTAAGTGCGTTGCTCGCCGGATGGCGCAGTGGCGGCGACGTGACCACTGGCAGCGACGGCCTGGCAAATTTCCAGGGCGCTCCGGGCGATTATCGGCTGACCGCACAAACCACGCCCGAGCCGATCGAGGGCACCGCGCGAATTCATCAGAACTCGACCGACATTGCCCTGATGAGCATAACGACCATCGTCCCGCTGCCCGGGCCCGGCCCGCTTCCGAACGACATGGCGAATCCGGGCGGCCAGGATACGGGCTCTCAACCGATGGAGCCGTTCGTGCTCGAACCGCCGCCTCCGGTTGAGCCGCCCTATCAGCCGCCAAGCCCCGAGTCGCCTCCAGCTGAACCGCCGTATGAACCACCGGGGCCCTGAACTGCCGCCGAATCAGATGTTTATGCCAGAGGCGACACACTTTTCGCGCGTCGATTGCAGCCAAAACGCGCGATTGCGGGGAGGCGTTCGGTCTTACCACCTGCGTTAAGATTGATCATCAAGCGGGTCGAATAATTTATCAGGCCGGGCGTCTAAATTATTAAGAAACCGGTTGTCGGTCCTCCTCCTGCCGAAATCGGTCGGTTGCCACCAGCGAGCGGGCCGTTGCGAGTATTCTTCCTCCAGCGGCCCGCAATTTTTTGGAACAATCGCTGGCTCGACGCAAAAATTCAAGCCGCAGAGGTCGAACGCCGTTTATCGCTGCTCGAGCCGCCTTTACTGGGCGAGCGCTTTTGAAATTCGAGGCGAAGCGGCGTCCCAGTAAGGTCGAGTGCTGCGCGAAAGCGCGCCTCAAGAAACCGGATGTAATGAGCGGGGATATCGCGCTCGAGATTGCAATAAAATTTTAGTCTGGGCGGTGAGCTGCCCGTTTGACTGACGTAAAGCAGATTCAGGCGCCTGCCCGCGATTAGCGGCGGATCCATCGCCGCCGAAGCTTCGGCCAGAATTCGGTTGAGGCGCGAGGTCTGGAAGGTTTGGCGGAAGCGCGAGCCGACGCGCGCCGCGGTCGCCAGGATTTCGTTGACGCCGAACCCCTTCAGTGCGGAGGTATAAATCATCGGCGCAAATTCCAGAAATGGATAACGCACGTGAGCGTCGCGGGAAAACGCCGCGGTCTTGCCTCCCTGCTTCGCCACCAGGTCCCACTTGTTGCAGATCAGTATCAACGCGCGATCTTCGCTTACGGCCAGACGCGCGAGGCGCGCGTCCTGATCGGTGATTCCCTCAGTGGCGTCGATCACCAACGCCACCACCTCGGCGCGGCGTATAGTCTCAATCGCGCGGCCAACCGAATGACGCTCGAGTTCCCCCTCGACCCGGGTGCGGCGGCGGATTCCGGCCGTATCGATCAGCAGCACGCTGCGGCCGTCGACCTGGAGGCGAACGTCGACCGCGTCGCGCGTGGTGCCGGGTGTTTCGTCGACGATCGAGCGCTCGAAGCCCACCAATCGATTCAGCAACGAGGACTTGCCGACGTTGGGGCGGCCGATCAGAGCCAGGCGCAGATCGGGTGCTTCCGACGCGGTCGCCTCCGGCGCGCGCAGCATCGAAACCACCGCTTCGAGTAATTGCTCGACTCCGTTTCCGTGCGCAGCCGAGATGCAGAACAGGCGTTCGCATCCAAGCGCGTAGAACTCGGAGGCCTGCTCTTCGGTTCCGCTGCGATCGATCTTGTTGACCGCGACCACGAACGGGCGTCCGACTTCTCTGATTAGTTCGAGCGCTTCGTTGTCAGCCGCGCTCAACCCCGCCTTGCCGTCAACCACGTAAACCACCACGTCGGCCGAAGCGATCGCGTTGGCCGCGACCTCGGTCACGCGCGCCGCCAGCCGCTCGCGCCCGTCGAGTTCCAGACCGCCGCTGTCGACCAGGAGAAAACGATGGTCATCGAAGCTGGCGGGTGCAATATTGAGATCGCGCGTGGTTCCTGGAATCGCGCTGGTGATTGCGCGCCCGCCTCGAGCGATCCGATTGAACAAGGTCGACTTGCCCGCGTTGACGCGTCCTGCCAGCACTACCACCGGCAGCTCCTGCTTGGTCAGCGCCTCGATACCCGCGTTTGACGATTGATTGCCCGCTTTGCGCTTCATGGAGTTTTGATTCTAGCATCGCAGCGCCGCCGAAGTCCGAGGTACTCATCGGCTACGCCAGAATCTCGCGTGCGGTCAGCTAAAGGCCGAGTTCCTCGATTCTGCGCGGATCGCGCGTCCAGTTCTTCTCGACCTTGACCGTTAGCTGGAGGAAGATCTTCGATTCGAACAATTGCTCGAGTTCGATCCGCGCGGCTTGGCCGATTTCCTTCAGTCGCCGGCCGCCGGCGCCGATAATCATCCCCTTGTGCGATTCGCGCTCGACCACTATCAATGCCGCGATTCGCAGCAGCTTGCGTTCGGCGTCGGAAATAAACTCCTCGACCTTGACCGCAGTCGAAAACGGGATCTCCTCGCGCATCGCGAAGAAAATCTTCTCGAGAATAACCTCCTCGGCCAGCATCCGCTCGCTCTGATCGGTGTATTGATCATCCGGCATCAGCGCGCCGCCCAACGGCAGCAGCGCCTTGATCGTCGAGACTAGTTCCTCGACATTCTCGCCGCTGAGCGCACTGACCGGCACTATCTCGGCGCCCGGCGCCATCTGCGCGCATTGCTCGGCCAGCGGAATCAAGCTCGGCCGCGGGATCAGGTCAATCTTGTTGATCGCGATGATCTTCGGCTGGCGCAGCTCGCGGAATTCGGCCAGGAACTCGAGGTCATCGCGATCGATGCGCGGCGCCGCGTGGATCAAACCAACCACCACGTCGCCTTCCTTGAGGCAGGCGCGCGCGCGGCCGACCATCCGCTGATTCAGCAGCTTGCGCGATTCGTGCACTCCCGGCGCGTCGATCAGAATCAGCTGAGCGTCGGGGTCGGTGCGAATTCCCAGGATACGCCGGCGCGTGGTCTGGGGCAGCGGCGTGACGATCGCGACTTTGCATCCGATCAGACGGTTGAGCAGCGTCGATTTGCCAACGTTGGAGCGCCCGCCGAGCGCCACGAAGCCCGCTCGGTACTGCTCAGTGGGGCTTGTTGTCACGGCGCTCCTGCTCGATTCGGGTCAGCGCTTCGCGCGCTGCCGCCTGCTCGCTCTGCTTTTTGCTGCCACCCTCGCCGACACCCAGCGCGCGATTACCGATTCGGATTCGAGTGGTGAAGCGTTTGGCATGGTCGGGTCCGCTCTCGCCGATAAGTTCGTAAGTCGGATGCGCGCGGAAATGGCGATAGGAGGCTTCCTGCAATTCGGTTTTGTAATCGCGCTCGACGCCGGGGCCGCCGATATCGGCAGAGAACAGTCTCTCGACCACGCGCTGCGCTGGCGCCAGGCCGCCGTCGTTATAGATCGCGCCGACCAGCGCCTCGAACGCAGCCGCGAGGATCGATACCTTGCGGCGCCCGCCGCTCTTTTCCTCACCCTTGCCGAGCAGCAGATGCTCGCCAACGCCGATCGCTTCCGCCTTGGCCGCAAGCGTGCGGCCATTGACCATCGAGGCCCGCTGCTTGGACAGCAGACCCTCTTTGCCGTTGGGATAATGGCGCATCAGCAGGTCCGCGATCGCGAGATCGAGCACCGCGTCGCCGAGAAACTCGAGCCGCTCGTAATGCTCGCTGCCTTCAACTGCGCTCGGATGCGTCAACGCCAGGGTCAACAGCTCTTGACTTTTGAAGGAATAGCCCAGCGCGTGCTCCAAGGCGCGTGCGCCGCTACCGGCTTGCTCAACAGATGCGGGCCGCTCGCCTACAGCTTCACGCCGTAGGCCAAACCAGTTTTGCCACCAGTGCCGCGCCATCTGTCGCCAGCGCCTCTACGTCGACTTCGTGATTCTTCAAGCGCTCAGGTGCCTTTACCAATACTCGGATATAGTTGCGACTGTAGCCTTTGAGTGAATCGGCGCTCGCGGATTCTTCGAGTAACACTTTAAGGCGAGCGCCGCTAAAGCGCTGGACGAAATCCAACCGTTTGCGCTCGCCCAACTGACGCATCATCCGCGCCCGCCGGGTAATCTCCCCGGGATTAACTCTGCCGGCCAGCTTCGCCGCAGTCGTTCCGGACCTGACGGCGTAGGGAAACACGTGGAAGTACGTCAGCGGTAATTTCTCGACAAACTTAAAGCAGCGCTCGAAGATCTGCCCGCTCTCGCCGGGAAAGCCAACGATCAGGTCGGTTCCTATCGCCGCGTCCGGAATGCGTTCCAATATACGACTCACTCGGCGTTGGTAAAAGACCGACTGATACCGGCGGCGCATCGCGCTTAAGATCTGGTCGTCTCCGGATTGCAGCGGCAAGTGAAAATGGGGGCAGAACTTCCGGCTTTGCGCGACCATCTCGATAATCCGATCGCTCAGCTCCTCAGGGTCGATCGAGCTAAGCCGCACCCGCTCGATCGGACATCGCTCCTCGATCATCTCAAGCAGCGATTCGAGCGTGGCCGGCGGCGTGAGATCCTTGCCATAGCCGCCCAGATGCACGCCGGTCAGGATAACTTCCTTGAAACCACGATGATGCAGCTGGTCGAGCGCCTCCATCACGCGGCGCGGAGGAACGCTGCGCGAGGAGCCGCGCGAAACCGGAATGATACAGAAGCTGCAGAACTGGTCGCATCCTTCCTGGAGCTTGAGGAACGCGCGCGTCTGGCCGTCGAGCGGGGCGGGGGCAAGCTCGATTTCGGCCTTCTGCTTGCGCAGGTTGGAAACCATCACCCGCTCGCCACCGTCGCCGAGCGCGGCGCGCTCCAGATCGTCGAGCCGCGCCAGCCCGATCACATGATCCACCTGCTCCGACGACGACAGTAGCGCGGGATTGGCTTGCGCCAGACATCCGGTCATCAGGACTCGCGCACCGGGATTTAGCCGACGCGCACGCCGCGCGAGCTTCAGGCTTTCGGCGTCGGCGCGATCGGTCACGGTGCACGTGTTGATTACGTATACGTCCGCGACCTCGTCGAAGTCGCGCCGCTCGAGACCGAGCGCATCCAGACGATCCTGGATCACCGCCGAGTCGTAATGATTGACCTTGCATCCCAAGGTCGCGATCGCAAACCGCTTCACCGTTTATTCCTTCAAGGCGTGCTGGATAAATCCGCCGCCCAAAACTTCATCGTGGTCGTAGAACACGCAGGCTTGGCCGGGAGTGACGGCAGGATAGCCGTTGGTAACGAATCGCACTTCGGCGCGATCGCGCGCGAGCAGCTTGAGATTCGCCGCGATCGCCGGATGACGGTAGCGAATCTTGACCTGTATTTCGCGATCGCCGCCAGCGGCGAGGCGTTCGTCAACCAGGCTGACCCTATCCGCGCGAAGCCCCGCGGCGGTTAATTCCTCGCGACTTCCCACCGTCACATGACCCCGCACCGGATCGATTTCTCGCACGTAGAGCGGCTCTCCCGCCGACACGCCCAATCCACGCCGCTGGCCCACAGTGAAACGATGGATTCCGTTGTGCTCGGCGAGTACGCGGCCGCCGCCATCGATGATACGCCCGGTCTTGACCTTGGAAGGATCTGCGCGTCGCGCAACCAGGTCAGCATAGTCACGGTCGGGCACGAAGCAGATTTCCTGGCTCTCGGGCTTGTCCGCGTTGGCAAGGCCAAGCGAGCGCGCGCGCGCGCGAACCTCAGCCTTGGTCATCTCTCCGAGGGGAAACAGCGTGCGCGCGAGTTCCGTCTGCGTCATCGCGAACAGGAAATAGGACTGATCTTTTGCGGGATCAAGCGCACGCCGCAGATGGAAGCGGCCGCCGGAATCGCGATTGATTCGCGCATAATGGCCGGTTGCGACGAACTCGGCGCCGAGCGCCTGCGCGCGACGCCACAGCCGCGCGAACTTGATTTCGCGATTACACATTACACACGGATTCGGAGTGCGGCCGGCAAGATATTCGTCGACAAAGTTATCGATCACGCGCGCTTCGAACTCGGCGCGAAGATCAACGACGTAGAACGGAAAGTCCATCCGCTCGGCGACCCGGCGCGCATCCTCGAAATCGTCGTACGAACAGCAGACCTGACGCCCTTTGGCGCCATGCTCCTGCGACGCGAGGCGCATCGCGATACCAACCACGTCGTACCCCTGCTCGCGCAGGATTGCGGCGGCGACCGAGCTGTCGACTCCGCCCGACATCGCGACTACCACACGCGCGCTCATGATAAAGCCTCGGGCGACCCTTCCTCGATCATCGATTCGGCCGCGGCAACCGTGCGCCAGGTGTGTGCGATTATTTCCGCGGCTCGATCGATTTCGTCCTCAGATGTCGCCCAGCCGAGGCTTATGCGAAGCGAACTCCGCGCCTCAGCCGCGCTGCGTCCCATCGCGAGCAGCACGTGCGACGGCTCGACCGCGCCCGCGGCGCATGCCGAGCCCATCGAAACTTCCACGCCGTTCAGATCGAGCGCGATCAGCATGCTCTCGCCGAGCACGCCGGGAAAGGTCAGGTTGAGCGTATTCGGGAGGCGGCCGTCGATCGGCCCGTTCAAACTCAAGCCGGGAATCGAACGTATGAGCATCAGCAACAGGCGGCGCGCGACCGCGTCCAGCCGTGTGGACTCTGCCTCGAGCTGCGAGGTTATTGTGGCGGCGACCGCGCCGAAGGCGATCGCGCCGAGCAGATTGGGCGTGCCAGCCCGAAGGCCATTCTCCTGAGGACCTCCGAGCGTCGACGGCGCGATCCTCGCGCGATCGCCAAGGTAAAGCGCGCCGATTCCAGACGGAGCGCCCAGCTTATGGCCGCTCAGCGTCATCAGATCGCATCCGAGCGCCGTGATCGAAACCGGTATCCGTCCGAGCGCCTGCGCCGCGTCGATATGAAATAACGCGCCGGCGCTCCTGATCGGCGCCGACAACGGTATCAGATCCTGGATGGTGCCAACCTCGGAGTTTGCGATACCGAGCGTCACCAGCGCGGTGTTTTGGTCCAATGCGCGCACGATTTCAGCCGGCGGCACGCGGCCGTCGCGGTCGGGTGCGATTCGCACGATCTCGAATCCGTTAGCCTGCAGATTCAGCAACGGCGCCAGAATCGACGAATGCTCGATCGTGGAGCTGATAATCTTGCGCCGGCCCGAAGCGGCCTTGGCGACACCGAAAATCGCGAGATTGTTCGACTCGGTCCCGCCGCTGGTAAAGATCATCTGACGGAGCGAAGCGCCGACAGAGGCGGCCACTTGCGCGCGAGCGCGTTCGAGCGCGCGGCGGGCGCGCTGGCCCGCGCGATGTACCGAGGCGGGATTCGCCTGCTCGCCGGCGACAAATTCGCCTATCGCCTGATGTGCCTCGGGCCTGAGCGGCGCACCGGCATTATAGTCAAGGTAAATTGGCACTGGGTAAAATCGACTCTTGCGACGAATAACTTAGCTCACTAACCGCTGCGGCAAAAGGTTCTCGCCGAGGCGCGAAAAACGCCTCCACACGAAGCATTTTTCAGGTTGCGC
>DATJOQ010000222.1:0-5986 GCA_035506935.1 Binataceae bacterium (SeqCode)
AAAAGCCTGCTCAACGTCATAGTGTTCGTGGCAGTGCTGCTTTGGGTTCTGCACGTGTTCGGTTTCGCTGACAACATCAACATTCCTTCGCTGTGAATCACAGGAGTAACGGATTGTCCGAGAGCGCGACAGCAATAAAACGTTAAGAAAGGATGGCGTTATGGCGACGATGAACGGCATGACCGATGTGAACGCAGCTCGCGAGATGGGCCGTCAGGCCGTCGAGCAAGGGCGTCAAGCGGTTGAACAAGGATATGAGACCATGAGGGATTACGCTGAAAAAAGTGCTGACATGATCGGCGATGTCTCCGGTAATCTCAAGGAATTTGTGGCGCGAGAACCGTGGGTGGCTTTGATCGCAGCCTTTGCGGTCGGATATCTCGTGGCCAGAGCCCTGCGTCGGGTCCCGTCGTAAACCGGAGTTAAAACCATGGCGGCGACGGCAGAATCAATCGAAGGTCTATTTGCCGACTGGACCGAAACTATCCGGCAGCGGCCCTTGGCGGCGCTGGCGCTCGCGGCCAGCGCTGGCTTCCTGATGGGTGGTGCCGCGAAGAGCCGGCTCGGTCTCGCGATCACGGCCTTCGCCCTTAAAACTGCCGTGCGCGAGGCTACCATGAATTTCATCAGGAGCGCCGCAAACAATGAGTGCGCAAGAAGAAATCCCGAGGATCGGCGAAGAGCTCGAGCAGGCGCGTCGCGAACTGCGCGAAACGCTCACGCAGGTGAATGACAAGGTTAAGCAGACCGAGCAAAAGCTTAACCCTGAGCACCTCATACGAGAGCGGCCGTTGGTGGCGTCGTCGATCGCCGCCGCCTTGGGCTTTGTCCTGGGCGGCAGCAGCCAAGGATCGACTCTAGCCGCCTTGGTGCTTGGCGCGTTGCTGGCAAATGCCTTTTGGTCCGGATCTCACAACTCGGAGTCGTGAAATGCCCGAGAATCGCGGCGCTATCGCCGCGTCCCATCATAACGATACGTCGCCCAATTGGAGCACCCTTCTAGGCAAGGCCATCGACGATGTATCGCGGATAGCCCAAGCAGAAATTCGCTTGCTCGGCGTTCACATAAACGCATCGGTCGAGAAAGCGATCGAAAGCGTCTTACCGATACTGCTCGCCTGCGCGCTTTTTATTGGTGCGGAGGTATGCCTGCTGGCGGCCGCCGTGCTGCTGCTCCATCATTGGCTTTCATGGTGGATTTCTTTCGGCGTAGCGGGGCTTGCCGCACTGATGGTCGGCTTCGTTTTGGTCGCTGTTGTGCGAACGGTCACCAAAAAGGTGCTGGTTCACGATACGGGTTCTTCGCTGGGATCGAATTAGCTGCCCGCCTTTCGACTCCCGTCGTATCATTCCTGCTGTCGAGCGCCTGGATTCTCCGAGCGCGGGCTGGCATTTTGGGGCAGCGCAACCTGCGTAATCCAATGCGTGGCCTGCGCGCGCGAGTCATTTTTGCTCGCTCCGCTTTCCCGCACCAACAAAACCAGCGATCGCGCCTGTAGCGGATACTTCTCGCCGCCACGAAACCGCCCATTGCTCTTTTCTGATTGGGGCTGAAAGGTGTCCATGATCACTTGCCACGCAGTACCCGCGGGCGGGGAAGGAAGCGTGAACGGAACCGGTTCGTAGTGCCCGTTTAGCAGCAAGACAAAGTCGTCGTCGATTATCGTCCGACCCCTTTCGTCGTCCTCGCCGGTTGGATGGCCTTCGAGGTAAACCCCCAAGCATCGAGCATAAGATTGATTCCATTCCTCGTCGGTCATTTCGGTACCGTCGGGCGCGAGCCAGACTATGTCCTTCACACCAACGCCCTTGATAGGCCGCCCCTGGAAGAAACTGCGGCGATGGAACGACGGGTGGATTTTTCTGAACTGGATGAGATTGCTGACGAACGTCATGAATTCGACGTCCTTCGGCTGCAGATTCCAGTCAACCCAACCAATTTCATTGTCCTGACAATAGGCGTTGTTGTTGCCGCCTTGGGTGCGATTGATTTCGTCGCCGCTGAGCAACATCGGTACGCCCTGCGACAGCAGCAGGGTTGCGAGGAAATTGCGCTTCTGCCGTGCGCGCAGCGCCAGCACTTCGGGATCTTCCGTTGGCCCTTCAACGCCGCAATTCCAGCTTCGATTATCATCGGTGCCGTCGCGATTTTCCTCGAGATTCGCTTCGTTGTGCTTGCCGTTGTAACTGACCAGGTCTTCCAGCGTGAAGCCGTCGTGGCAGGTAACGAAATTGATGCTGGAATAGGGACGACGTCCGTTGTGCTCATATAGATCGCTCGAGCCGGTCAGCCGATGGGCGAGCTCGCCGATCAGCCCGCCTTCGCCTTTCCAGTAGGACCGTATCGCGTCGCGATATCTCCCGTTCCACTCAGTCCACAGCACCGGGAAATTTCCCACTTGGTAACCGCCCATTCCGATATCCCACGGTTCGGCGATTAGCTTGACCTGCGACAGCACCGGGTCTTGATGGATCACGTCGAAAAACGCGCTAAGCCGATTCACCTCATGGAGTTCGCGCGCCAGCGCCGAAGCCAGATCGAAGCGGAAGCCATCGACGTGCATCTCGACGACCCAGTAGCGCAAACTGTCCATCAGCAGTTGCAGGACCCTCGGGTGGATCATGTTGAGCGTGTTGCCGCATCCGGTGAAGTCCATGTAATGCCGCGGCTCGTCGGGGACCAGGCGGTAATAGGCCTCGTTGTCTATACCGCGAAAGCTAAACGTGGGGCCGAGATGGTTACCCTCGGCGCTGTGGTTGTAAACCACGTCGAGGACCACCTCGATGCCGGCCGAGTGCAACCGCTTCACCATCGACTTGAACTCGCCCAGACGGCCAACCGCGGAATACCGCATGTCGGGCGCAAAAAACCCGATCGAGTTGTAGCCCCAATAATTCTTGAGACCCTTTTCCACCAATCGCCTGTCGTCGATGAACGTGTGCACCGGCATCAGTTCGACCGCGGTGATCCCGAGGCGCTTCAGATGTTCGATCGCGGGATCGGTCGCCAATCCGGCGTAGGTACCGCGCAGATGCGGCGGGATCTCAGGATGCCGCTGAGTAAAGCCTCTTACATGGAGTTCGTAGATCACGCTTTCGTGCCATGGCGTGCGTGGCGGCCGATCCTCGCCCCACGAGAACGAAGTATCAGCGACTCGACATTTGGGCATCCCCAAAGCGTTGTCGCGCCGATCCATCGCGAGGTCTTCACGTGGACTGCCGATACGATAGCTGAACATCGCATCGCTCCACTTGAGTTGTCCCACGATTTGTTTCGCATAGGGATCCAGCAGCAGTTTGTTGGGATTGAAGCGAAGGCCTTTTTTCGGATCATAAGGTCCGTAGACCCGATAGCCGTAGAGCGTCCCCGGCCGGGCTTCGGGTAAATAGCAATGCCAGAGCTGATCGGTTTGCCATCGCACCTGGATGCGCTCAGTCTCGCGATTTGTACGAGCATCGAAGATACAAAGTTCAACGCGCTCGGCGCGTTCCGAGAAAAGCGAAAAGTTTACGCCTTCGCCGTCCCAGGTAGCGCCAATCGGATAAGGTCGACCGCGCCAGACAGCGGTCTTTGAGCCATTCATTCTCTAGAAGCCTCCGACGGAAAGCAGTAACGCCCTTCTCCTCACTTTTTTACTGAGGAAAAGAGCCTTCACTCAGGCTGCTGCGCTCGCGTTTTGACAGCAACGGACATGCCCATCCAAAGATTACTTCAATCAAAAGACCTTCAAACGAATGACTTTATAGATCGAGTAAAAATTGCACTCATTGTAAGGATTCGAGGTCGCTATACCGGCGAGATCTCTAAGCGCGCGCACGCCGATTGGTTTAAGTTTCCAGACGATAGGCTTTTTTTGGACCAGTTGCTAACGTTTTGTTAGTCTCTCTCACGTCGCTTGGCACGTTACGCGCATTGAAATCCAGGCCCGTGAAACCTCGCATTCCATCCGCCACCTACCGCCTACAACTCAATAGCGGATTCACGTTCGCGCAGGCTGCCGAGATTGTCGAATACCTAGACAAGCTAGGCATCAGCGATTGTTACATCTCGCCGATCGCGCAAGCTCGCGCTGGCAGCTTGCACTGCTACGATGTGACAAATCACGGCGTGATAAATCCGGAGCTCGGTGGCGAAGATGGTTTTCGCCAGTTCGCCGCCAAGACGCGTGAGTTCGGCCTAGGAATCGTCGTCGACACCGTCCCGAATCACATGTGCATCTCCGACCCGTCCAATCGATGGTGGCTGGACGTGCTGGAGAACGGCCCCAGCTCGGTGTACGCCGGCTATTTCGATATCGATTGGCATCCGCCCAAGGCCGACCTCGCCAACAAAGTATTGTTGCCGGTACTGGGCGATCAATATGGTCATGCGCTCGAGAATCAAGAGCTCAAGGTCGCTTACGCCAACGGCGCGTTTACCGTGAGCTATCACGGCTCGACCTTTCCGCTTGCTCCTCGCACATGGACCGCGATTTTAGATCCCGCTCTGTCAAGTATCGCAAACGATCTGGAGCCGACGAGCCACGACCGGATGGAGCTTGAAAGCATCATCACCGCCCTGAACCATCTGCCGCTCCGCACGGAAACCGACGCGGCGAAGGTGCGCGAGCGCCAGCGTGAAAAGGAGATCGTCAAGGAACGGCTGAAAGCGCTGATCGAGACCAACCCCACGATAAAATCCGCGCTCGAACGGGCCGTTAAACAGATCAACGGCGTAGCCGGCGACGCCCATAGCTTCGACGAGCTCGAGAAGCTGCTCGACGATCAGGCGTACCGCTTGAGCTTCTGGCACGTCGCAGCCGACGAAATCAACTATCGGCGCTTCTTTGACGTCAATGATCTCGCCGCGATTCGGGTCGAGCAACCCGAGGTTTTCCAGGCGACCCACGAGCTCACCTTCAAGCTGGTTCGCGAAGGCTGGATAACCGGGCTCAGAATCGACCACGTAGACGGTCTGCTCGATCCCGGACAGTACCTGGGCTGGCTTCAGAGCCGATGCGCCGAGGTGTTTTCAGAGAGCTCTGAGGCACCTGGCACATGGAACGCCGGCGCGGTCGCGAATGGCCATGGTGCACTACCCTTTTATATAGTGGTCGAGAAGATTCTTGGCCGCGACGAGCCGTTGCGAACCGACTGGCCAATTCACGGCACAACCGGATATGAGTTTCTCAACGACCTTAACGGGCTCTTCGTCTATCCTACCGACCGCGGGAATTTCGAGGGCCTTTACATCCTGTTTACCGGCTATCGGCAAGACTTTCGTGAACTGGTCTACGAATGCAAGCGATTGGTTTTGCGCGCCACAATGTCCGGCGAACAGAACGTTCTCGCGCGCAAGCTCGACCGCATTTCGGAGCAACACCGATGGTCGCGCGACTTCACGCTAAATAGCCTCGGACGTTCACTGGCCGAAGTGATCGCGTGTTTCCCCGTGTATCGCTCCTATGTCACGTCCGCGGGAACCGTCAGTGACGAGGATCGCCACACCATCATGCGGGCGGTCAACCTCGCCAAGCGTCGCAACGCGGCCTTGAGCGGGGCGACGTTCGACTTTCTCGCGTCGGTGCTGCTGCTCGACCATCCGGCGGAGCTCGACGAGATCGAGCGCCGGGAGCGGCTCGACTTCACACTACGCTTTCAGCAACTTACCAGTCCGGTAATGGCGAAAGGATACGAAGACACCGCGCTCTATCGCTTTTACCCGCTGAGCTCGCTCAACGAAGTGGGCAGCGATCCGGCGTCGTTCGGCACTTCTCCGCAGGAATTTCACGAGCGCAACCAGCAGAGGATGCGCGATTGGCCGCACGCGCTCTCCGCTACCTCGACACACGACGGCAAACGCGGAGAAGACGTACGCGCGCGAATCAGCGTGTTGTCGGAAATATCCGAGGCGTGGGGCTTGGCGATCCACCGATGGCATGAGCTCAACGCGCGGGCGCGTGTGGAATTGGAAGAAATCACGATTCCAGACGGGAACGAGGAATAT
>DATJOQ010000223.1:0-2996 GCA_035506935.1 Binataceae bacterium (SeqCode)
CCGATCTTTGGGGTAAGGTCCGCAACACGATTCTGTCGAATGCAGCCGCTGCGCAGGCGAGTGACGCCGATCTGGCCAATACGCGCCTCACGATCCACGCCGAAGTTGCGGTCGATTATTTCCAGCTTCGTTCTCAGGACGCGCTCAAGCAGCTCCTGGATTCGACAGTGGAAGCCTACAAGCAGTCTCTCGATCTGACGAAAGCGCTGTTTGAGACCGGCATCGATAGCGACGAATCCGTCGCCCAGGCGGAAACTCAGCTCGAAACCACGGAAGCACAGGACACCAATGTCGGCATCTTGCGGTCGCAATACGAACATGCGATCGCAATGCTTGTGGGCCAGCCCGCTTCGGCATTTTCAATTCCGGTGAAGGCGCTGACAACCGCTCCGCCTCCCATTCCCTTCGGTGTACCTTCGGAGTTGCTCGAGCGTCGGCCCGACATCGCGGCTTCGGAGCGTTTAGTCGCGCAGGCCAACGCGCAAATCGGGATTGCGCGCGCGGCCTATTATCCTACGCTCACGCTGAGCGCTTCCGGTGGGCTCGAATCTTCGTCCATCACAAACTGGATCTCGTGGCCGAGCCGATTCTGGTCGGTAGGGCCGAGCTTGGCGGAGACAATTTTCGATGCGGGTTTGCGCAAAGCGACCGTGGAACAATATCGCGCGCAGTATGACGAAACGGTGGCGAACTACCGGCAGACTGTTTTGGCCGCCTTCGAGCAGGTGGAGGACAATCTCTCGGGTCTACGGATTTTGTCGCGAGAGATTGACCAGCAGAACGTTGCGATCAATTCCTCGCAGCGCTATTTGGATCTGGCCATCGAGCGATATCGGCTCGGCATCGATCCATACCTCAACGTGATCAGCGCACAGACGACGCTGCTCGCGAACAAGCAGACGCTTGTCACACTGCAGCTGCAGCAAATCACCGACAGCGTTCAGTTGGTGGAAGCGGTGGGCGGTGGATGGACCACTTCGCAACTTCCCTCAGTGAAAGCGATCACGACCAGCGTCCCGTAGTGCCGCGCCTAAAGCTGGAACAGAATAGCCAGAACGGCTGAATTGTTAGGTTGACAGGTCGGCTAGTTCCAGCAGCCCATGTTCGAGCCGCTCTCAGACCACAAAGCGCACGAGAGAACTCCGGCCGCGGCTGCAGGGATGGCGACATCGAGAACGTGCGACCAATTTACCCCGGCGCCGGTAACACCTTTCGGCGGGGGATTGTCGCTTGGATGAGGATTGGGATCGGGCTCGGATGCTTCGTATGTCTCGCCGGCGGCAATCGTTCTTTCGCCGCCATTGTTATCAGCAACTCGCAACGTGCCTTTGAAGGCGCTGATACGGACGCGATAGGCGCTGAGGACGGTCACCTGGCCAAAAATCGGGTTGCCATCGGCTCCGCGGATCACCGCAAGAGGCGTGCGAACTTCCAACTGCGCGGGCGCTGTGCTCGAAAATCCCATTGTGCCGATATCGACTCGCGCCTGGACGCGATCTTGATTCGGCATGAGCATCCCTGAGCTGTCGGCGAGCAGATAAACCTGGCTTGACCCCACGGTAACACGGACCGAGCCACGGTCTTCGGTTACAAGAGCGTCGCCGGAAAATACGTCGGCGCCAATCGTGGCCTTGGCGTTATCGAGACGGGCATTTTCGGCCGTGAGAATCACGCCGAGAGGCTTTTCGCTCGCGGCCCATGCGGGAAAATTCAGCAAACCGAAAGTTACTGCAGCCACCAAGAAACGGGCTCCAACGGGGACGATGGAACGCACAGTCTCCTCCAGCACCACGAATTGAATGTACTCGCGCTGTTTTTGAGTGTCAATAAGTTACTGCCCGAGCGCCCCGCGCTATTCTGCGGGCGGGTTCCGATTGGTTAGGTCTAGTACTAATTAGCCGGAAGTTTCTCATTTCCGGTGACTTGCTCAGATTGCTAAGCAGGGCTCATTCGGACTTTAGCGACTGTGTTCTTTAAGTCAATGGGGGAGTTAGGTTTACGGTACTTAGAGGCCAACTTTTCGTTGTTCTCATTATGAGTCACTAATAATTTAGAGCCAAGGGCGTGTGCCCTCACGCGGGCGATTTTCTATCCGTCGGGCAGTCTGCTTTGAGTTCGAAGCAGCAAGACTCGGGACTTTAGGGGGATGTATGTCTTTGGTGAGCCAAGCAGCAACTGCAGTCGCAGTGCGTCGCAGCAAGAACGTCGTTTCGAGGATCGTCGCGGACGAAGCGATCGTGGTACCGGTACGACGCGGCGCGGCGGACATGGACTCGATTTACACGTTCAACGCGACAGGTTCTTTGCTTTGGTCGCTGATTGAAGGGGGGAAGAGCGGCCTGGTCGAGCTCGCCAAGCATTTGCAGGAAGAGTATGGAATCAGCGCCGAGCAGGCCTCGGCGGACACAGAAAGATTTCTGGCCGAACTCAGTGAAGCGGGACTGATCGAAACGGTTTAGGCAAAGCCACATGCAACGCGTCGGCTTAGCGGCCGAACAGCCGCAAAGGCCAAACTTGGGATGAGCGACGGAACCTACACAGCTTTCAGCCAGGCGATCCATCAGCGGCACTTCGGGCGCCGCATGCCGGTGGAGGTATCGATTGAGGTGACGCGGCGGTGCCCGCTTGAGTGCGTCCATTGCTACAACAATTTGCCGGTCGGTGATCGTGCCGCTCGCTTGCAGGAGCTGACTTTCGACGAGCACTGCCGTTTACTGGATGAGCTCGTTCAGGCGGGCACGCTCTGGATTCTTTACACCGGCGGAGAAATTTTCGCGCGCAAGGATTTCCTCGACATTTACACCGAAGCTAAGAAGCGCGGATTCCTCATAACACTTTTCACCAACGGCACGATGATCACGCCGCGGATCGCGGATTACCTTGCGGAATGGCGGCCGTTCGTCATCGAAATCACGATGTACGGCGCGACGCGCGAAACCTACGAAGCGCTCACGCAGATTCCCGGCTCGTACGACCGTTGCATGCGCGGAATCCGG
>DATJOQ010000224.1:0-6444 GCA_035506935.1 Binataceae bacterium (SeqCode)
TAGAAGTCGACGTCGCGCAGTGTATGCATCAGGGTCGCGATCTGATCCGCCAGCGCCTGTTGGATTCCCGGCACCTTGCGCATCACGATCTCGCGCTCCTTGGTGTGACTCGGATAATCGATCCACAGATACAGGCAGCGGCGTTTGAGCGCGTCGTTCAACTCGCGCGTCCGATTCGAGGTCAGCACCACGAAGGGGCGATGCTTGGCGGAGAACGTGCCGATTTCCGGCACCGTGACCTGGTAATCCGACAGCACCTCGAGCAGGAATGCTTCGAATTCCTCGTCCGCGCGATCGATCTCGTCGATCAGCAACGTTACCGGACGGCCTTCGTGATCGCGGATCGCGCGCAAGAGCGGGCGTGGCAGCAGAAACTCGTCGCTGAAGATACTGTGCTGCAGCGCATCGCGATCTTCCGAGGCGCCTTCCGCCATCCGGATCGCGAGAATCTGCTTGGCGTAGTTCCATTCGTAGATCGTGCTTTGCGCGTCGAGGCCCTCGTAGCATTGGAGGCGCACCAGCTCGGTGTTCAGCACCCGCGCCACCACTTTGGCGACCTCGGTTTTGCCAACTCCGGCTTCGCCTTCCAGCAGGATCGGCTTCTCCAGACGCGCGGCGAGCATCACGGTCAACGCCAGCGGCCGATCGGCGATGAAATTTTCGCGCGCGAAGGCTTCCTGTACTGCCTCTATCGAACTGAAGACCTGCGCCGCGGCTGAAGTGTTTTCACTCATGCTTGTAACTCGCACCTCACGGCGCGACATCCGCCGCCAGCCATCGCCCGGTGCCGGGCTTGGCCAAAATCTGATTGTCCTTCATGATCAGTTCGCCGCGCAGCCAGGTCGCGACCGGCCATCCGGTCATCTGCCACCCTTCGTACACGCAGAAATCCGACTGGCTGTGCAGATCTTTGTTTTTGACCGTAACCTTCTTATTCAGATCGACAAGCACCAGGTCGGCGTCCGAGCCGACTCCGATCATGCCCTTGCGCGGCGTCAATCCGTAAATCTTCGCGGGATTGTAGCAACACGTCTCGACCACTTTTTGCAGCGACAGGCGCCCTTTATTGACGCCCTCGCTCAGCATGATCGGCAGCATCGTCTCCACCGCCGCCATCCCCACATGCGCGCTCCAAAACTCTTTCTTGTGTTTGGTGCCGCACGGCGCGTGATCGCTGCCCACCACGCTAACGCTGCCGTTGGCGAGCCCTTCCCACAGCCGCTCGTTGTCCCATTTCTCGCGTAGCGGAGGATTCACCTTGCCCAGGATGCGGCCGTAAGGCTCGTTCTTGGTCAGCGCGAGATATTGCGGACAGGTTTCGGCGGTAACGTCGACGCCCTCGCTGCGCGCCTTCGCCACCATCCCCGGCCCTTCCCCGACCGTCATATGCACCACGTAGAGCGGACACTTGGTCGAGCGCGAGAGATAAATACAGTGAGCGAGGCTATCGAGCTCGCAGATCTTGTCGCGCACGTCGCCCCACTGGAAATCCTGATTCTTGAGCTTGAGATACTCGTGCTTGCGGCGCTCAAAAATCTCAACGTTCTCCGTATGCACACGCGCGAACACGCGATAGCCCTTGGCGGCGAGCTCGGCAACTTTGCGCATCCCCAAGTAAAGGATGCCGTCGTCGATTCCCGGCATCCCTTCGAGCGCTTCGGTGCCGCGATAAGGCAGCAGAAATTTGACCGCGGGCATGCCGAATTTCACCAGGTCGGGAATCGCCGCCACGTCCTCCTCGGAGAAAATCGCCGCGGTCATGTTGAGGTCGACAACAGCGTTGGCTTCGTATGCTTTGACGAACTCCTCCGCACGCTGCACCAGATTCTCCGGCGCCAGCAGCAGATGGATAATCGTGGTGACGCCGCCCGCTGCTGACGAGGCACTCTCGGTCTGCAAATTCTGCTCGAGCCCGTTGTGCGGATAGGCCAGATGCATGTGCGCGTCGATCAGCCCCGGGATCAGGTGCTTGCCTTCGCCGTCGACCACGGTCCTGGCCTGGGGCAACGCGTCAGCCGCGCCCGCGATCGCCGCGATCTTTCCGTCGGCGATCGCCACACCGCCGCTAAAGGTGCGCTCGTGCGTAACTATATTGACGTTCTTGATTACGGTGTCGGCCTGCATGTCACACCTCACTGGATATGCGGCATCACCTTATCCGACCAAAGCTTGATTGAGTTCAGCACGCGCTCGTGCGCGAGGCCGGGAAACTTCATTCGCATCACCAGGTTGGTGGCACCCAGCTCGCGTTCATATTTGCGACACTCGCGGATGCAGGTCTCGGGGCTGCCGACGATGAAGCGCTTGCGCAGCATCTCGAGCGCGCCGCTGGTGCCCGGCCTGACCGGATTTCCCTGCTCGTCCTGCATGTGACCCCAGTCGAGGTACTCCTGGTAGACGTACATGATCGGATCGCGCGCTTCGGCCCAGGCCTGCTCGTCGCTCTCGGCGCAGTAAACTTCGCGCATCAGCGGAAATTCCAACCCGCTCTCGGGCTTGTTGCACCGCTTCCGGGTCGCTTTATAGTCGATCAGCCGTTGCTTCAACACCTCGAGTGGCGTGATCGGATCGGCGAACCAGGCGTCGCCGACTTCCGCCGCCAGTTCGACCGCCGACTTTTTCTTCGCCGCGACCCAGATCGGTGGTGTGGGCTTCTGATAAGGATGCGGCCGCAACATCACGTTGCGATAATTGAAGTGTTGCCCGCTGTAGTCCACCGTCGGTTTGGTCCACAGCGCGCGGATCACTTCAACTTCTTCTTTCATGCGTCCGGGACGATCGCGCAGCGGCACATGAAACGCTTCGAATTCCTCTTTGCGATAGCCCTGGCCAACTCCCAGCGTAAAGCGCCCACCTGAAATGATGTCGAGCACCGTGCCGTGCTCGGCCACGTGCAGCGGATCGTAGAGTGGCAGGATGATGATCCCCGGCGCGAAACGAATCTTGTGCGTCTTGACCGCGATCGCGCCCAGCGTCACGAACGGCGCCGGGAAGTAACCATTCTCGACCAGATGATGTTCGCTCACCAACGCGGTGTCGAAACCGCATTTCTCCGCCAGTTCTATCTGCTCCAGCGACTCGGCGAAGGTGCGAAATCCATCTCCGTATTCGACCTGATACGAATAAATTAGGCTCGATTTCATGCTCCCTCTTGCTGCAGGGTAACGTGATTAATACGCAGCCGCGCGTGGCGCAGCCGATTGTTCTAGTTCATGCGCGCTTATGCTCCCGGATGAGCCAGCAGCCACACCCGCTCAGGAGTCAGCGGCAGATCGGTGACCTTGGCTCCGAACGGTGACAGCGCGTCCGCAACCGCATTCGCGATCGCCGCGGGCGGCGCGATCGCACCGCCTTCGCCCATGCCCTTGACGCCGCCGACGGTGAGCGGCGTCAGCGTTTCGAGATGCCCGACTTCGAGATTGGGAATGTCGGACGCGGTCGGCACCAGATAATCCATGAACGAAGTGGTGAGCAATTGGCCGTTTTCGTCGTACTGTAGATGCTCGTACAGCGCGGCGCCGATACCCTGCGCCACTCCGCCGGCCACTTGCGCCTCGATCAACAGCGGATTGATCATCTTGCCGCAGTCTTCCGCGACCACGTAGCGAACGATCTGGACCTTGCCGGTCTCGATATCGACCTCGACTTCGGCGATATGCGTGGCGTTGGCGTAAGTGCACGGAGGCGGATCGTAATAGTGCGTGGCTTCGAGACCGGGATCCTCGCCCTTCGGCAATTTCCACGAGGACCACACGGCAGCGCGCGCCAACTCCTTGACCGGGATCGACTTCGACGGAACGCCCTTGACCCGGACCTCGCCCGGCACCACCTCTAAGTCGCCGGGACTCACTTCCAGCATGTGGCCCGCGATGCGGAACATCTTGTCCCTGACCTTGCGCGCGGCGTTGACCACCGCTCCGCCGCCGGCGACCATGCTGCGACTGCCCCACGTGCCCCATCCGTACGGTGTTTGCTGCGTATCGCCCTGAACGAAGCTAACGTCCTGCACGCTCACGCCCAGCTCGTCCGCGACCATCTGCGCGTAAACCGTATGATGGCCCTGGCCGTGCGAGAAAGTGCCGACGCTCAGCACCACGCCGCCGCTGGGATCCATCCGCACCATAGCCGAATCGTAGGCGCAGTGATCGATTCCGAGCGGCGCCCAGTAATGCGTGCCGAAGGTGGTCATCTCGATAAAGGTCGCGATACCCAGGCCGAGATATCGGCCCTGAGCGCGCGCCGCGCTCTGGCGCTTGCGGAAATCTTCGTAACCGACCATGTCGGCGGCTTTCTGCAAGGCGGTAGTCGAGCTGCCGCTGTCGTAATTGAGGCCGGTTACCGAGACGTACGGAAATTCCTCGGGACGGATCATGCTCTTGCGGCGAATCTCGAGCGGATCCAGCTTGAGGCGCCGCGCCGCCATGTCCATCATGTGCTCCTGCACGAACACCGCCGGCGGCAATCCCACCCCGCGATAGACGCTCAAGGTGGTCTTGTTGGTGCAGACACACAGGACCTCGTACTTGTAGTCGCGAATCTTGTACGGTCCCGGCAGCGCCGCGGCGAGCTGCAACGCCTCGAACGGCGAGGGCCACGGATCGGCGCTGTAGGCCCCCAGGTCGCCGACGATCCTCGCGCGAATTCCAAGCACGGTGCCGTCGGTGGCGAAGCCCATCTCGCAGTCGACGATATCTTCCTTGGCGTGGAATGAATTCAGCAGATGCTCGCGGCGATCCTCGATCCACTTGACCGGCGCGCCCACTTCGCGCGCGAAGTAGCAGGCCAGCACCTCTTCGGGGAAGACGTGGCACTTAAGGCCGAAGCCGCCGCCGACGTCGGGACCGATCACGCGGAGCTTATGTTCGGGAAAACCCATCACGTCAGAGACGCGGGTCCGCACCAGATGCGGCGTCTGGGTCGAAGTCCACAGCGTGATATCGCCGTTGGCGTCGAGCTTGGCCAGCGTCGCCCGCCCTTCCATCGGAATCGCCGCGTGGCGATTGGTGTGAAAGCGCTCCTTCAGAACGAACGCCGCCTTGGCAAACGCAGCGTCGACATCGCCACCGCCGCCACCAAGGCGCATCACGATATTGTCGCCGAACTCTTCGTGAACCAGCGCCGTTCCCGGCCTCATCGCGTCTTCGGGATCGGCCACGACCGGAAGCGGCTCGTAATCGACGTCAACCATCTCGGCGGCGTCTTCCGCCAGATAGCGGCTGTCGGCCAGCACCGCAGCGATGGGCTCACCGACGTAGCGCACCTTACGGAACGCGAGGCACGGCCACTTGCATTGCTTGAAGACCGACGGCGGAAATACCTCGGTTCGAAACGGCACTCCCATCGTCTTCAGCGACCTGGCGATATCCTCGCCGGTGAAGATCCGGCGCACGCCCGGCGCGTTACGCGCCGCGTCGAGATTGATGCCCTTAAGCTTCGCGTGCGCGTGCGTGCTACGCACGAAGGCGACGTACAACATTCCGGGAAATTGCAAATCGTCAACATACGTCGTCTTGCCGCACAGGAAGCGCGGATCCTCGACGCGTTTGATACTGCTGCCGACCATCTGAGTTATCGCCATCTTCAAACACCCTTTCCTGCGTAAAAACGACCGCTACCGCTGCCAAAGAACTCGCGGGCTTTGCGCAGGGCGGCAATCAGTCGATCGACATCGTCCATGTCGTTATAAAGGTAGTAACTGGCCCGCACCGTCGCGGGCACGCCCAACACCTTGTGCAGCGGTTGAGCGCAATGGTGGCCAGCACGAACCGCGACGCCCTCGCTGTCGAGTGCCGTGGCGACGTCATGCGGATGTATTCCGGCCAGGCTGAAGCTCACGATCCCGTTGGAGCCGCCCTGCGGCTCGAAACATTCCACGCCCTCCACCTGCTTGAGCTGCTCCCAGGTTGCATCTGACAGTGCGCGCTCGTGAGCCGCGATCGCTTCCATGCCGATCGCGCTCAGATAATCGATCGCGGCGGCCAAACCCACAGCGCCGGCAACATTGGGCGTTCCGGCTTCGAACTTGAGGGGAGGGTCATCCCAGGTGGAACTCTCCAGGCCCACCTCTCGCACCATCTCGCCGCCCGTGAGAAACGGTGCCATCTGCTCCAGCAGCGCGCGCCGCGCGTAAAGCACACCGATTCCCATCGGACCGATCATCTTGTGGCCAGAAAAAGCCAGGAAGTCGCAATCCAGCGCGCTCACGTCGACCGGCATGCTAGGCACGCTCTGCGCCGCGTCGATCACCACCGCGGCGCCCGCGGCCCTCGCCAATTGCGTCAGCGCATTAATATCGACGATCGAACCGAGCACGTTGGACTTGTGCGTAATCGCCACAATCCTAGTCCGGCCGTCGATAATCGAGGCCGCAGCCTGCATATCGAGTTCGAGCCTCGCGGTCAGCGGGATCGCGCGCAGCTTGGCGCCGGTCTGAGCCGCAACCTG
>DATJOQ010000225.1:0-2885 GCA_035506935.1 Binataceae bacterium (SeqCode)
GCACTACGTCCATGCGTACCCATTTTTGTTCGTCCTGCTCGCGATGGGAGTCCCACGCACTGGCGTTGACCAGTTAACCAAGGCCTTGATAATCACTTCCGTCGTATCGATCAGCTTCTGGATATGGCATATCCGCGTATGGGGTCTTTGATTCGCTTTTAAATTATTTGAACGGAAAAGAGATCATCACAATGATGCGACGCACTTTGCTCGTTGTCCTTGTTGCTTTAATCGCGGCCTGCAACCCGCCGCCGCAGGAGAATTCCGAAAATGCGGTAGGCGGCGCCAGCGTGGCCTCCTACGCACAGACTCCGATGGCGGCGAAGACCACCAAGATCAGCCTCGACAGCTCCAAAGCCAAGGCCGGTCAGTTGGCAATCGCTGACGTGATAAGTTACGGCGGCGCGAAACCAATGATCACCGCGCCGGACGGCTGGACCCTGATCCGCGACGACAGCACTACTACCACCAGGCAATCGCTCTATTGGCGTGTGATGCAGGCGAACGAGCCGAGCCCGACGTGGACTTTCAGCGAGCCGGTGGATGCGCAGGGCGCGCTGCTGCTGCTGGACAATGTTGCTGCGAACAATCCGGTCGACGCGAGCAGCGGCAACACCGGAGGTCCGGGAGTGGCCGCCAAGTCGGTCAGCACCACCCGAGGCGGAAATTTTATTCTCGCCTTCTATGCGACCGATTTCGGGGGCGCTGGTCTCGGCCCGAAATGCCCCGCCAATGTGAGCGCGATCGTGGATCAGGAAGCGCAACCACGCGAATACTGGATCGTCGCGACCTACCAGGGCCGAAAAGGCGATACCGATGATCTTGCCTGTCCGAGCGGGCAACTCTACAACGCAGTGGCGGCGCAAGTCGCCGTGGCGCGCGGTACCGCGCCGGCGGCCAAGGAATAGGGTTCAGGAAATCGCGAGCCGGGCAATCATCGGCCTGATGCGTCAGGCGCTGGCGGTAACGCGATCGTGGTCAAGCTGCGTCTGGACCTGATCGCCGCTGCGACGCATCTGCAAACCGGCATTACGCGCCAGCACGATCAATGACACGCCCACCGGAAAGGAAACGCGCCGGAGCAGCAATCGCTCCGCGGCAAACGTCTGTCGCAGCGCCCAGTTGACGGGGCGCGGCGGCAGTTTCAGGCCGTGATCCTCGGGATGGCGTCCGGTGAGGCGCTGGGCCACGCGGGCGGCCAGAATCGGCGCAAACAGCATCGTGTTGTAGTAGCTGAGATAGAGGATATCGAATCCGGCTTCGCTGACCACCTCGCGCAACTGGCCCGCGCGATAGCGACGGCGATGGTGATGCGCGACGTCGTGCGGGCTCCATAACAGCTGAAACGCCGGCACCGTCGCCAACAATATCCCGCCAGGCTTGATACGTTCGCGCAACGCGCCAAGCGCGGCGCCGTCGTCGTCCAGATGTTCGAGTACATCGATAAGCAGGACGACATCGAAGTTTCGATTCCCGAACGGAATCTGATCCGGCAGTTTCCCGCGAGCGACGTCGGCCACGGCGCGCGAGCGGGCAAATTCACACGCCTGCTGGTCGAGCTCCATCGCGCAAACCGAGCCGCGGCGGGAAAGCATGCGCAGGTTTCCGCCGGTACCACATCCGGCCTCGAGAATCGCGGCGTCTTTCGGAAGGTCCGTCCGGGCCAACATGCTATCGAGAATGATACGGCGGCCTGAGAACCACCAATGATCGTCCTCGACCTCGGCCATCCGGATGTAAATTTCGCGATCCATCAGCCGCGTCCGTCTGCGTCGAAACCATAACGCTTGCGGACGATGTACAGCGGACGGCCCTTGACTTCGATATAAATCCGCGCGAGGTATTCGCCGATTATTCCCAGCGTGATGAGCTGGACCCCGCCGAGGAACAAAACGGTCACCATCAGCGAAGCGTAGCCGGGAAGGTCGATGCCCCTGGTGACCTTAAGAAAAATCAGGAAGATTGCGTAGAGGAACGCCATCAGCGAGATGGCTAATCCAATGTAGCTCCAGATCTTCAGCGGAAACGAGCTGAATGAGGTCAGTCCGTCGATCGCGAAGTTCCACAACTTCCAGTAGTTCCACTGCGTGGAGCCCGCGTAACGGGGCTCGCGCTCGTACAGAATCGTTGCCTGACTGAATCCGAGCCACGCAAACAGCCCTTTCATGAAACGCGCCCGCTCCGGCAGCATCGCCAGTGCATTGGCCACCCGCCGATCCAGGAGTCGAAAATCGCCGGTATCCGACGGGATAGGAAAGTCGGCGATTTTTCTGAAGGTCCGATAGAAAAGTTTCGCGGTAGCGCGTTTGACGCGCGTCTCGCCCAATCGCGCCCGACGGGTGGCGAGGACTACTTCGTAGCCCTCGCGCCATTTTTGCATCATCTGCTCGATTAGCTCAGGTGGATCCTGCAGATCGCAATCGATCGGCACCAGCGCAGCGCCCACTGAGTGCTCGATGCCTGCGGTTAAGGCGATGTCTTTGCCAAAGTTTCGCGAGAGGCTGACGACTTTGATCGCAGGGTTCTCCTTGCGTGCTTCGAGCAAACTCTCCAAGGTGCGGTCGCTGCTGCCGTCATCGACACAGACCACCTCGTACGTAACGCCAAGCCGCTTTAGAACCGGAAACAGGCGTGCGAAGAATTGCGGGATGTTGGGAACCTCGTTGTGCATCGGGACCACAACGCTGAGCTCGACCGAAGGTTGAACGTCGGCGGACGGGATTTGGGCTACCGTAAAAGGCGCAATACCACGCTTGGCTGCGACGTTTTCCATAGAATCGAGGCCAAGTCTAGCCGCAAGGCAGGATTCGAGGAAGAGCGACAAGACATCGAAAACGGTGCCTGCGGATGAGTAAGTCGTGCAAAATTCTTTTGCGCTATCCTCT
>DATJOQ010000226.1:0-3610 GCA_035506935.1 Binataceae bacterium (SeqCode)
CGGCCAGGTTTCGCCGACGGTAATCGACCTGATACAGAAGACGCATCTCTCGGATCAGCCCGGGAATTTGATGCTGGTGGGTCGGATGGGACCACTCGAGGAAGATTCGACTCCTGACCCCGACGATTATCCGGAAAACGCCGACTGGTCTGTTATCAGGCAGTTCCGCGACGAAGTTTGGCGGCGGATTCCGATCATGCGGCGGTCGGCGTTCCGCGGCGGGTACTCGGGAATCAATGACTTAAGTCCCGACGCCACCCCGATTGTCGATCGAGTGCCGGAGGTCGACGGCTTGTTCCTAGCGTGCGGCTTTAGCGGTACCGGGTTCTGCTTTGCCCCGGCTGTCGGTCAGTTGCTGGCGGAGTGGGCGCTCGATGGCGCCCCCTCGATAGATCTCGCCACGCTTAGTCTCGGTCGGTTCGCGCAGCCGGTCGGCGATTCGGTAATCAGCGCAAAAAGCGCAGAGCCGTCTTCTTACTGAATCAGCATCTTTACTTCGCCGGTATCCAGATCGTAGCGCGCGCCGACGATCTTCAACTTTCCGCTCTCGATCAGTCCCTTGAAGGGTTGTTTTTTTCTAAGGTTCTGCACCTCTAGAATCACGTGCTGATCGGTGGCTTCGGTAAGCAGGGCGGCTTTGTCATTGGGGTTGCCGCCGCGCTGCTTTATGATTTCCTTCGCTTTCTTGACCGCACCATAGATCGTGGAAAGAAAGTACGGCGCAGATTTCGGATAGGTCTCGGTGGCGCCCTTAACCGCTCCGCACAGCGAATGACCCATCACCAGAACTACTTCCGAATGCAGATGTTCCACCGCATAGCCGAGACTCTGATCCACTAGATCGTCGGTGCTGTTGCCGGCCACGCGCGCGATGAACAGGTCGCCGGGACCCACGTCGAAGATCAGATTCGGCGGAACGCGGGAATCGGAACACGAGAGAATTGCCGCAAACGGAGACTGGCCTTCTTTGAAGAGACATTCACGACGCTCATGGTCCTCGCCCGGATGCTCCTGCTTGCCAGAAACCCATCGGGTATTTCCCTCGAGCAGCACCTTGATCGCCAGGTCTGGAGTTGCGGGACGATTGACATTACAGGGCATGGGTTTGTCAGCGCTTTGTACGAGATTGGAGCTATAGAACACCGCGAGCGACAGCAACGCTATCATCGCAATCATTCGTGGGAAATAGTGCATCGGTTCCTCCGGACGAGACGTGGCACACGGATATGATCATCACGCACATCAGTCAATCGTCGTGAAGGAAATAATCAACAACGGGTAGGAAGCCGATGGCGCGCCCGCGCGGGTTGCGGGCGCTTGCAGCCCTTTACCTGATCGGCTCGGTGCCGATTACACCGGCTTTGCGCAGGCGCTCAAGCTCGCTCGCGTTGAGGCCGAGGAGCTCGGTGAATACGTAATGATTGTCCTCGCCCACGGTCGGGCCCGCGCGATGGATTCGCGGATAGGTTCCGTCGAATCGCACCGGAAACGAAGGATAGGGTTGGCGTCCGCAGTACCTGCGCTCGACGAACTGAAAAAAGCTGGTCGCTTCCAGTTGCGGATCGCCCAGTTGCTCGGAGGGCGTTCGCACCGGCGCGGCCGAGACTTTTTTTGCTTGCAGCTCGCGCGCCAGATGATCTTTATCCTGTGAGCTGGTCCATTGCGCGACCAGATCGTTGAGCGCCTTGCGATTACGATAGCGATTAAGCGGCGTGGCAAAAGTTTCGGCCGCAGCCCAATCCGGCTTTCCCATCACTTCAACCAAATTCTGCCATTCGGTTTGGGTGCCGATGCTGATCGCGATCCAGTTATCGTCGCCCTTGGCTGGAAAACACCCATGCGGCGCACGCGCCGGATCCTCATTGGTGCGGCGTATTCGAGTGCGTTGGTTGAGACTGAAGTCCATGAAAACGTCGGCGATGAACGGCAGGCTCGCTTCGAGCTGCGAGACGTCGATATGCTGCCCCTTGCCGGTTTCGCGCGCGACGTACAATGCCGAGAGCGTGGCGAAGGCGGCCGTCAGCCCGGTGTATGGATCCGAGACCCCCACCCCCTGCAGCAGCACACCTTCATCGGTGTAGCCGGTGAGACTGCTGATACCCGAGAGTGCTTCGCCGATCGCGGCGAAGGAAACATAGTCGCGCCATGGTCCGGTCTGGCCAAAGCCGGAAACCGAGGTCAGCACGACCGCAGGATTGATTTCGCGCAGGACTTCGTACGAAAGCCCGAACTGGGTCAGCACGCGCGGGCTATAGTTCTCGAGCACGACGTGGCTCTTTACCAGCAGCTTCTTGAACAAATTGCGGCCTTCGTCGCTGGTCAGGTTGAGCGTGATCCCGCGCTTGTTCCGATTGACCGCATTGAACAGGGATGACCATTCATAAGCGGGCTCCGGAGTTGGATTGGTGGGAGCACCGTATGCCCTGAATGGATCGAGCCGCTGAATCGCCTCGATCTTGATCACTTCGGCGCCAAAGTCGGCGAGGATCGCGGCCGGCTGCGGTCCCGCCCAAAAGGTGGTGAGATCGAGCGCGCGTACGCCGTCGAGCGGCGCGGCTTTGTTGCTCATACAACCCCCAGGCCGGTCAGGGCCGAAACGTCTTCGCGCGAATAGCCCAATTCGCCGCAAAGGATCTCAATCGTGTGTTCACCCAGTATCGGCGCGCGCGCCACTGTGAATCGAGGGCCGTTCGAAAACCACGCGGGGATGCCAGGGTAAGTTTGTCGGCCAGCAACCGGATGCTCAACCTCCTGAAAGAACCCTCGATCGACCAGTTGGTCCAGCGCCTCGACTTCGTCGATAGTGCTCACCTTACCCATCGGAATCCGCCACTGCTGCGCCTCATGGAAGATCTCGTCGCGGGTTTTGGAACGGGTCCAGGCGCTGAGACGCTCGACCAATTCCTCCGCGCGTTCGTAACGCTGCTCGCGAGTTTCGAAGCCTTCGAGGTCGACGCCGGCGCATTGCAGGAACAACTCCACTTGCGCGTCGGTCGACGCCGCGCAACTCACATAGCCGTCCGAGGCCTCAAAAACGCGATAGGTCGGGCTCCATCCGGCAAAACTGCGGCCGTGTCGCCTGACTTCAAAATTAGCGTACGCGTAATAAGTCTCATTGAAACGCGTGTTGAACAGCAGCGCTTCGTGCGCCGCCAGATCGACGTTGCTGCCCTCACCCGTTTTGCGGGCGCGCATCACGGCGGCAAAGGCAGCGCTCGCGGTGACGATCCCGGGGACAAAGGCGCTCATGGTGCGGCTGCTGCTCAGTAACGGCGTGCGTCCGGGCTCGCCCACCTGTATCGCCCATCCGCCGAGAGCGCCGATCTGAAGCTCGGTCGCAGCGACATAATCTTCGTAGGGACCGCCGCGGCTCCATTTGCGCAGGGTCGCGCGCACCAGCCGCGGATTAATCTTCGGCGGTTTCGTCTCCGCGCCGAGCACCGGAGTACCATCGCCGCGATCTTCGATCAGCAGATCCGCGCGAGCGAGCAGCCGGGTGAAAATCTCGCGCCCGTCGGGATGTGAAGCGTCAAGCGTGAGACTGCGTTTTCCGGTGCCGGTATAAAGGAAGAGGCCGCTGCGCTCGGCTCCGCTGATATCGTCGAGAAAC
>DATJOQ010000227.1:0-6533 GCA_035506935.1 Binataceae bacterium (SeqCode)
CGGCGAAGGAGCCGATAATCTCTTCGACCAGCCATTCGGGCGAAGACGCGCTGGCGGTCAGCCCCAGCGTACTTACGCCGGCCAGCATCTCAGCCTCAATCTCCTGAACCGAATCGATCAGGTAGGCGCGGCTGCCACGCATCCGAGCAACCTCGACCAGACGATTGGCGTTGGAGCTCTGCTTGGAACCGACCACCAGGATAGCGTCACTGACTTCGACCAGTTCTTTGACCGCGTTTTGCCGATTCTGAGTCGCGTAGCAGATATCGTCGGTCTTGGGAGTAACCATCAGCGGGAAGCGGCGTTTGAGCGCCGCCATGATCTCGCTGGTATCATCCACGCTGAGCGTGGTCTGAGTCACCGCCGCCACCCGCGACGGGTCCGGCACCTCGAGCGCCATCGCCTCGGCGACGTTACCCACCAGCAGCACGCGGCCGGGCGCGACCCCCAGCGTACCGTTGACTTCTTCGTGTCCGGCGTGGCCGATCAGAATCACCGTGAGACCGTCGCGCGCGTAGCGCTCGACCTCGGAATGGACCTTGGTGACCAGCGGACAGGTAGCGTCGATCACGCGCAGGTCGCGATTACTGGCGCGCTGCCATTCGAGCGGCGCCACGCCGTGCGCGCTGAAGATCACGCGCTGCCCGGTAGGCACCTCGTCGAGATTGTCGACGAAAATCGCGCCTTCCGCCTCCAGCGCTTCGAGCACGAAGCGATTGTGCACGATCTGATGACGTACATAGAGCGGCCGGCCATGGGCCTGAAGCGCGCTGCGTACCACCTCGACCGCTCGCTCCACGCCGGCGCAAAAGCCGCGCGGCTCCGCCAGGACGATTTTTTCAACCATCGCGTTTTCTAGCATCCTGCTTTCGATATTAGCATTCCGCCCCGCTGGTCAATATCCTGCCACGGGCGCACGGCCGGCGCGATAAGGCCGCCTAGCCTGCTCGGCGCAACCCGGCTCTCGACGCTTTCGGCGCAACGCCACCGGCCGGAGACAAGATTCTCTTCCCTTTATTCATCATCCTGCTTCACTAGTGGTAGTCGACGATTTCAACTTCGTAGGCATCGCCCGCGCGCCATACGAAACATAATCGCCACTGATCATCGATTCGCACGCTGTGCTGTCGAACGGCAGACGACCGACGTGGGCATAACCGCGCGACTGCCGAATATCAGTGATGCGGCGGCGGATGTGAGGTCTGGCAGCCGACCCAAACCTCGCCGCCTTCGAAGTATTCCTTCTTCCAGATCGGGACGATCTCCTTCAACCGATCGATCGCGAAGCGGCAGGCGGCGAATGCTTCCCCGCGATGAGGCGCCGAGACCGCGATCGCCACCGACGCTTCGCCGATCTCGACCACCCCAATCCGATGCGCGATCGCGATTCGCGTGATCTTCCAGCGCCGGCCGGCTTCGTCGGCTAGCTTGCGCATCTCGCGGAGCGCCATCGGCTCGTAAGCCTCGTACTCGAGACGAATCACGCCGCGGCCGGCGTTCTCGTTGCGCGTGCTGCCGACGAAGGTCACCGCCCCGCCCGCGCCCGGATCGGCGACCGCCCGCTCCAGCGCCGCGACGTCGATCGGCGCGCGGCCGATCGTGATCGAACCGAGCCAGCTTGCTTCAGCGCCAATACCACCGCTGACCGGCGGAATGAACGCGACCTCGTCGCCGTCGCGCGGAGGAAAATCGTCGTTTACGTATTCGTGGTTGACGGCGAACGATACGCTGCCGCTGTGCCCCTGCAATCCCGGAAATTCCTCGCGCAGGCTTCGCCACATCTGTCCGACCGTGGTGCCGGACGCGAACTCGCGGCTGAGTTCCGACGCCTTCGCCCGTTCGCGCAACGTCGCGAAAAGCTTGACCGTGACGCTGAGCCTGCTCATCGTCGAATTTCCGGCAATTCGATCATGCCGCCATTCTACCAGCGCTAGGCAATCCACTGCGGGCGCTCGCGAAGTTCGTCGCCCGGATCGAGTTTGCGAATTTCGGCCGAGCCGCCGGTGGTGCTGGCCAACCCCTGATAACGCCGGAACTCCAGTTTCGCGATCTGGTTGCGATGCACTTCGTCGGGCCCGTCCGCCAGGCGCAGCACGCGCGCGGTGGCGTAGGCGTAAGCGAGGCCGTAATCTTCCGTGATCCCCGCGGCGCCGAACGACTGGATCGCCCAATCGATTATCTTGCACGCCACGTTGGGAGCCGCGACTTTGATCATCGCAATCTCGGCGCGCGCTTCCTTGTTGCCGTACTTATCCATCATATACGCCGCCTTGAGCACGAGCAGCCGGATTTGTTCGATCGCGATTCGCGCCTCCGCCACGCGCTCCTGCGTGACGCCGTGCTCGGATATCGGCTTGCCGAATGCGAAGCGGCCCTGGGTCCTGCGGCACATCCGCTCCAGGCATCGTTCGGTAAGCCCGATCACGCGCATGCAATGATGAATTCGGCCGGGGCCGAGACGCCCCTGCGCGATTTCGAATCCGCGCCCCTCGCCGAGCAATAAATTTTCCGCCGGCACGCGCACGTTGTCGAACACCACTTCGGCGTGGCCGTGCGGCGCTTCGTCGTATCCGAACACCGGCAGGATCCTTTTGATTTTGAATCCTGCGGAAGGAATCGGAACCAGGATTTGCGATTGCTGCCGATGGGTATTCGGGTCGTTGGGATTAGTCTTTCCCATCACGATCATGATCTTGCATCGCGGATCCAGCACTCCGGAAGTAAACCATTTGCGTCCGTTGATTACGTAGTCGTCGCCCTCGCGCTTGATGCTCGACTCGACGTTGGTCGCATCCGAAGACGCTACCTCGATCTCGGTCATCGCGAAGGCCGATCTGATTTCGCCGGCGAGCAGCGGCTCGAGCCATTTCTTCTTCTGCGAAGGTGTCGCATAGCGCACCAGCACTTCCATGTTGCCGGTATCCGGCGCCGAACAGTTGAAAACTTCAGGAGCAAACGGCGAGCGTCCCATCACTTCGCAAACCGGCGCATACTCGAGATTGGTAAGCCCGGCGCCTAATTCACTCTCGGGCAGAAACAGGTTCCACAGCCCTTCCGCCTTGGCCCTGGCCTTCAATTTCTCCATCAAGGGAATCGGCTGCCAGCGCCCCGCCTTGTTGTTAGCGATTTGCGCGAACATCTCTTCTTCGTTCGGATAGATATTATCCTGCATGAAACGTTCGACCCTGGAACGAAGCGTTTTTACTTTGTCTGAGTATTCAAAATCCATCTGGGATGCTCCCGCCTTTCGCTAGTTGGAGTTGATATTGATTGAGTACCTAGTTCTTTTTCTTATGAAAGCGTCTTAGTTCAATACTCAGGTATCGTGCCTAGGTCATCCTGAGCGAAGCAAAGGATGACGCAGTAAGAGCCGCTGCGACTGACTGACTTTTCCAATTTTGCCGACCTTCATCCGAGCTTCAGCAAATGCGCGATATGGCCGAGCTCGGGAATCAGCAACTTCTCGAGCCCGAGCCGACAGGCGTCGGGCGAGCCCGGTAATGACACCACGATTTTGCCCGCGCTGATTCCGGCTGTGGCGCGACTGAGAAAAGCCGCCGAGCCGATCTCCTGATACGACAGCATCCGAAACAGCTCGCCGAATCCGGGCAATTCCTTGTCAAGCAAAGTTTGCACCGCCTCGAAGGTTGAATCCCGCGCCGCGATTCCGCTCCCGCCATTGACGATTATTCCGTCGAGCTGCGCCAGATGCTGTTTGATCGCATCCGAAATCCGCGCCGGCTCGTCACGGAGGATCTCGTAATACGCGACCTGATGGCCGGCGGCTTCGAGCATCGTTTTGATCAGCCGCCCGCTTTCGTCGGTGTCGCTCGTGCGCGTGTCGCTGGCGGTGATCACACCTAGCTTCAGGATCGCGCGCGGCCCCTTGCGATGCTCGTGGACGGACACGGTTAGAACTTACAACGCATGGCGCACGATTGTCGAAGGCGCGCGCTCAGCGCAGGCGCAGGTTGAACGCCTGGCGGCCTTTTTCGCCCGGCCGCACCTCGAATTGGACTTCGCTGCCCTCGCGCAGGTCCTCGAAATAAACTTTGGGAGAAAGCCGCGAGCGATGGAAAAAAACCTCGTCGCCACCGTCGTCGGGAATAATGAAACCGAAACCCTTGTCCTTAACGATTTTCTTTATAGTGCCGAACACAAAAAATTCCTCCCAGCACTCTCGATAACTCTTCTGTCTTGACGAGACTTGCGCGTAAGCGGCGATATGTAAAGAGCAGTCCGGATGACGCCGCGTGAGACCGGATCAATCGCTGGAAGAGGTGAAGCTTGCTCAAGGCATTGACGCTTAAAGAGATCGAGCGAATTTTCACCGTGACCGAACCGCTCGGATTATCACGCGAAGCGGTGGTAATTCCGCTTCGTCCCGAGCACCCCGGAAGAGTCAGCATGCGCCCGGACGGCAAGCTCGAAATCGTGGTCGAGCGCGACCAGGACTTCGAGCAATGGCTCAAGGGGTTGAAGGCTCAGATTGAGGCGCTGATGAATCCGCCAGCGGACTAAGCTCGACCAGGATCTCGTTCGCGTCGACCATCTGTCCCACCTCGACGCGCACCTTGCTCACCTTCGCCGGGGCTTCGGCGCTGATCAGGGTCTCCATCTTCATCGCTTCGATAACGATCGCCGTCTCGCCCGCTTTGATCGTATCTCCTGCGTTGACCAGAACCTTGAGCACCTTGCCCGGCATCGGCGCCGTCAGTTCGGGGGCCGCGAGCTCCCCGCGCGCGCCACCTCGCCGCACCACCACCGGCTTGAACTCGAAGCCGCACGGTCCGACCGTCACCAGCAGCGAATCACCGCGCCGCGCGCCCGAAATCCGGTAGTGAGCGCCGCCGATCGTCAGCATCGCGCTGCCGTCGGGAAGGCGCTCGAACCCGGCGCTGATTTCGCTGTCGCCGATTCGCGCGCGGACAGTCGAGCCCTCGCGCGCAATCAGCTCAACCTCGGCCTCCTGCCGATCGCCGACACGCTGGAGCTTCATCCGCGCCTCCCCAGTTGAAAATCGCCGAGCGTCGTCCACGGCGAGCGCGGCCCTTCCCCGCCCGATTTCTTTCCACCGTCAGCCGGCAGCGCGGCACGATCGGAGCCGATCACTCTATCGGCGACCAGCGCCGCCGCGATCAGCCCAGCTTCAGCCGCCTGAGCCCGACCGTCAACGCCGTGCCAGTGCGGAAAATTCTCTTCGATAAAATGAGTCGACAGGTCGGCGCGCGCGAATGGCTCGCTCGCCACAACGTCGCGCAGGAAGGCCGCCGTGTTGGTCACGCCCAACAGCGTAAACTCATCGAGCGCCAGGATTGTCCGGCCGCGCGCCTGCTCGCGGTCGGCGCCGGTGCAGATCAGTTTGGCCAGCAGGCTATCGTAATACGCGCTGATTTCGACGCCCGTGCCGAGGAAAGTATCCATACGCACGCCGGGACCCGCCGGCTGGCGCAGATAGAGCACCTTGCCGGTCGCCGGACGAAAATCGTGCTCGGCGTCCTCGGCGCAGATTCGGCATTCGATCGCGTGACCGCGCGGCGAAGCCGGATCAGACACATGCTCACCTGCGGCGAGCTTGAGTTGCTCGCTCACCAGGTCGCATCCGAAGCGGATTTCGGTAATCGGATGCTCGACCTGTAGACGGGCATTCACCTCGAGGAAGTAGAAGTTGTCACCGTCGAGCAGGAATTCGACCGTGCCGGCGCTGCGATATCCGACCGCGCTCGCAAGGCGAATCGACGCCTCGAGCATCCGCACGCGCAGCTTTTCAGTGACCGCCGGCGAGGGCGACTCCTCGATAACCTTCTGATGGCGCCGCTGAATCGAGCACTCGCGCTCGCCCAGCGCAACGATCTTGCCGTGATTATCGCCCAGCAACTGCACTTCAATATGGCGCGGCCGGGCAAGATACTTCTCCAAAAAGATGCGGCCGTCGCCAAAGGCGGCCTCCGCCTCGCGCGCAGCAGCCTCCAACGCTCCCTCGAGGTCGGCTTCGCGCTCGACCACGCGCATCCCGCGACCGCCGCCGCCCGCCGCCGCCTTCACCAGGATCGGCAGGCCCGCCTGATGCGCGAACGCGCGCGCCGAGGCCAGGTCGGCAACCTCGCTGCCCGGCACCACCGGCACGCCGGCCTCGATCGCAACCCGCCGCGCCGCTACCTTGTCGCCGATCGCGGCCATCGCCTCTGCCGGAGGGCCGACGAACACCATCCCCGCTTGTGCCACCGCGCGGGCGAACTCGGGACGCTCGGAAAGAAAGCCGTAGCCGGGATGAATGGAATCGGCGCCGCTAGCCTTGGCTGCCTCGATAATCGCGCCGATATTCAGATAGCTGCGCGCGGCTTCGGGCGGACCGATCAGGCGCGCCTCGTCGGCCTCGACCACGTGCGCCGTCGCGGCGTCGGCCTCGGAGAAGACCGCCACCGTCTTGAGCCCCATCACGCGCGCGCTGCGGATCACGCGCAGCGCTATCTCACCGCGATTGGCGACCAGCAATTTCTTGAGTGGCGCGCTCTTCATGCCCCGACGAGCCT
>DATJOQ010000228.1:0-3233 GCA_035506935.1 Binataceae bacterium (SeqCode)
CTCACAGTTTATATATTTTTGCCGGTATGGACGAAAATGATCCGGCCAGAAATCCCCGACACGCGCGCGAGCAGGTGATCCGATCGTCCTATCGATCAGCCGATTGCGTGCTCGTCTTGCCGCTCGAGTGGATAAGCCGCCAGATGTATTCGGGCCTGAGCGGGAGCTTGTTGATGGTTATCGCAAACGGCGAGAGCGCGTCTTCGATCGCGTTTGCCAGCGTGGCGGGAACCATGCCGGGCACGCCCTCGCCTTTACCCTTGGAACCCAGCGGCGTGTGCGGCGAGGGCACACTGTTGTCGATAACCTCAATATCGGACGGCATGTCGGCGGCGGACAGCATGTGGTAATCGAGTAAGGTCAAACTCAGCTGCTGCCCGTTTTCATCGTAGACGTACTCTTCGCTGGTTGCGTTTCCGAGTCCCATCCAGATTCCGCCGTGGATTTGTCCACGAACGATCATCGGATTGATGGGGACGCCGCAATCGTCGACCGCGACGTATTTGAGAATCTTGTAGGTACCGGTTTCCGGGAAAACCTCGACTTTGATCGCGTGTACGTTGCAGCTATGCATCCCGGGCGCGGCCGCCTCGAAATGATAGGTCTGCTCGAGATTGATATCGCTGCCGAGCGGAAGCCGTGTCGGCGCGAGGATCGCAGTATGAGCGACGTCGCGCAGTGAGACGCGTTTGGAAGGTTCTTTCTTCCAGATCACCTGGCCGTTCTCGAAGGAAAAATTAGCGTCGCTCGCCTCTTCCTTGGGAAGCTTGAGTAGGTGCGCTGCGACTTGACAGATCTTCGGGCGCAAGGCGCGTGCTGCCAGCACCGCCGCGCTTATCGTGTAGGAAGCGCCGCGGCTTCCCAGCGTCCCGGTAGCAAAGGGTGTCGAGAAAGTATCGCCGTAAGTGATGTAAACATCGTCCGGCGTCAGTCCCAATTCGCTGGCGACCGCTTGCGCGAATGTGGTTTCGTGGCTCTGCCCGTGTGGCGAATCGCCTTCGGCCACCTGCACCTTGCCTTGCGCGTCGATCTTTACAGTCGCGACTCCGTAGCCCGGCGTGTTCTCGAGCTCAACCAGCACTTCGGAGGGCACACCGGACAACTCGATACCCATTCCAAAGCCGACGCCGAGATAGCGTCCCTGCTTCCTGGCGGCGGCCTGTTCTTCGCGGAACGATTCGTAATGGATCGCGGCGGCGGCCTTGCTCAGGCCGGTCATGAAATCGCCGCTATCGACATAGATTCCGATGGGCGTGGTGTGCGGAAAATTTTTTATCGCGTTTCGTCGGCGCATCTCCAGCGGATCGATGCCCAACTTGTGGCCAGCGATATCGATAATCCGATCGATCGCGAAGCGCCCAGCGTACGAACCAAATGAGCGGACCGGCGTCAGACTCGCTTTGTTAGTGACTACACAGTTGAGATCTATGTCGACCGCGGGAATATCATTGCCATTGATGAAATACATCGCGCCCAGATGCGGCATCGCGAAACCGCCATAGATGCCGACCTGTCCGTCGCCGTCGTTGGCGATCATCTTGTCGCGGATGCCGAGAATCTTGCCGTCTTTGCGCAGGGCCGCTTCGACGTAGTGTATTTGATCGCGTTCCTGCCCGACGTTCATCAGGCTCTCCATGCGATTCTCGACCCACTTCACCGGCTGGCGCAGCTTGATCGCGAGCGCGCAGGCGACGATATCCTCGCGATAGAAGGGCGCTTTGGTACCGTAGCCCGAGCCCATGTCGCGCGGCTGAATCACCCTAACCTTGTCGTGCGGAATCTCGAGATAATCAGCAAGAAGATCGCGGATATTATGCGGACGCTGAGTAGTCGCCCACAGCGTAAGTCCCTGCGCCGCATCGTAGATTGCGATACACGAGCGCGTTTCCATCGGCTGCGCGCCGCATCGATGGCATTCGAAGCGCTCCTTGACTACCAAATCCGCGTCGGCGAAAGCCTTGTTGATATCTCCACCGGTGATTCGCTGATGATAGATTAAGTTGTCGCCCCATTCCGGGTAGAGCAGCGGAGCGCCGGGCTTCATCGCTTCTTCCGCGTCGATTACGGCGGGAATCGGCTCATAGTCGATATCAACTAAATCCATTGCATCTTCAAGTTGATACTTACTGCGAGTAACCACTGCGGCGACCGGTTCACCGACGTGGTATACCTTTTCGACCGGCAGCGGATGATATAGCGGGCGCTTGGTCTCGCCGGGCAGGTTGGGAATCGATGCGTCGCTGATGATAGTCTTCCAATTCTTGAAATCCTGGCCGGTGACGAGCGTGACTACGCCCGGCATCGCGAGCGCGCGGCTAATATCGATTGACTTGATCATCGCGTGCGCGTGCGGGCTGCGGATGATGCCCATACAAAGCATCCGCGGCACTACCATGTCGGAGAGATATTGTCCTTCTCCCCGAATCAGACGGCCATCTTCCTTGCGCTTGAGCGATTTCCCAACCCACGTATCCAGAGTCGCGCTGGCCATGTGATTTCCTCTTACAGCGGAAAGAGCGCCGCTCGCTCGGCAGGAGTCATTTGATCAACTTTTGCCATCGCCGCCTTGACCGCCTCGATGATGTGCACGTAGCCAGTGCAGGGGCAGAGCACGCCGGACATCGCCTCGCGGATTTCTTCGTCGGTCCGCTTCGGCGATTTAAGCAGCCCATAGAGCGTCATCATCTGCCCGGGTGTGCAGAAGCCGCACTGCAGGCCGTGCTTCTCCCAGAAAGCCTCCTGGATTGGATGGAGGCGCCCGGCCGCCGCCAGTCCTTCGATAGTCAGCACGCTCGAGCCGTCCGCCTGAACCGCGAGCATCAGGCACGATTTCACTGCCTTGCCGTCGAGGATAACGGTGCACACGCCGCATCGCCCTTCGACCGAACATCCCACGTGCGTGCCGGTGAGCTGGGCGACTTCGCGGATGAAGTCGACCAGCAGCAAACGATTCTCAACCGTTGCTTCGTAGGGTTCGCCATTGATCGTGATACGGACGGGCGTTTTCATTTCATTTGTCTCCTGCGCGGTCATGCGCGCGCCGGACCATCGTCGGCACCAGGTACTTGATCAGTTCGCGGCGGTACTCGGCCGAGGCGCGAACGTCCGACATGACTTCGACTTCCTTTGCGGCCGCCTCGCCCGCTTCGCGGCAGATTTTGTCGTCGAGCTTTTGTCCGCTGAGAAGTTCCGACGCGCGAGCGGCAAAGGTGGCTCCTTGAGCGGCTCCGCCA
>DATJOQ010000229.1:0-10512 GCA_035506935.1 Binataceae bacterium (SeqCode)
CTCGCGGCGGCGGGCGAGCACAATCTCAGCAACGCGCTCGCGGCGGCGGCGGTTGGCATCGCGTTCGAGCTTCCCGGATCGCTGATCGCGAAAGGTTTGTCGAACTTCAGGCCAGTTACGATGCGCGGTGAGGTGACCACGGTCGCGCCCGACGTTATCTGTATCAACGACGCATACAATGCGAATCCGGTCTCGATGGCGGCCGCGCTCAGGATGCTGGCCGCGCTGCCCGGCGCGCGCAGGATCGCGGCGCTAGGCGACATGCGCGAGCTCGGCGACGAGGCCATAGCGGCTCATCGCGAGATGGGTGCTCTCGCGGCGGCGCTCAAAATCGATCGCCTGTGCGCGGTCGGCGAGCTTGCCGGCGAGCTCGCGACTGGCGCGCGCGAAAGCGGGATGGCGCCGGACCGGATCGAGATTTTCGCGCAACCGCTCGAACTCGGCGCCGCGTTGCGCGAGATTCTGCGCGCCGGCGATCGCGTATTGCTCAAGGCCTCGCGCGCGGTCGGACTGGAAGTGGTGCTGCAGCAGCTCAAACAGGCGTCGCCGCGATAATGCTTTACCTGCTGCTCTTCCCGCTCCACAGCCGCTATCCAGCTTTCAACGTCCTTCGCTATGAAACTTTTCGTTCGGTGCTGGCCGGCCTTGCCGCGCTCGCGGTCTCGCTGGCGCTGGGACAGATTCTGATCCGGCGTTTTCGCCAGGCGCATATCGGCCAGACGATTCGCGACGTGGTGCCGCAGACCCATCAGAAGAAAGCCGGCACACCGACTATGGGCGGATTGCTGATTCTCGCCGCGACCCTGCTGGCGACGCTTCTGCTCGCCGACCTGACCGACGGGTACGTATGGATCGCGATGTTCATCACGGTGACCTTCGGCGCGATCGGGCTGAGTGACGACATGCTGAAGCTTCGACGCGGACGCGGCAACGGGCTCAGCGGTCCGCACAAGCTGATCCTACAGTTCACCTGCGCGCTGATCGCGGCGGCGTTGCTGTTCGGATGGCTGCATTTCGATACGCGCCTGACCATGCCGTTTGCCAAGAAGCTCAGGCCCGACCTGGGACTGTTCTATATCCCGTTTGCCGCGGTGGTGGTGGTCGCTTGCTCCAACGCGGTCAATCTGACCGATGGGCTCGACGGGCTCGCGATCGGTCCGGTCATGACTGTAGCGTTTTGTTACTGGCTGTTCACCTACGTCGCGGGCAACGTCAAGTTCGCCGATTATCTGCAGATTCCCCACGTGGCGCGGGTGGGCGAGCTCAGCATCTTCTGCGGCGCGCTAATCGCCTCCTCGCTCGGCTTCCTCTGGTACAACGCGTATCCCGCGTCGATGATGATGGGCGACGTCGGCGCGCTCTCGCTCGGCGGCGCACTCGGCATGGTCGCGGTGCTGGCCAAGCAGGAGTTGGTGTTGGTTATCGCCGGTGGCGTGTTCGTGATCGAAGCGGTTTCTGTGATTATCCAGCGTTATTATTTCAAGCTGACCGGCGGCAAGCGCTTTTTCCGCATGGCCCCGATACATCATCATTTTGAACTTGCCGGATGGCCCGAGACGGTGGTCGTGGTGCGCTTCTGGATCGTATCGATCGTGTGCGCGCTGGTCGCGCTCAGTACGTTGAAGCTTCGATGATGGATGTGGCAGGCAAGCGGGTGCTGGTTATCGGCCTCGGAGTCACGGGACGCAGCGTGGCGCGATTTCTGGCCGCGCGCGGTGCAAGCTTGGTGCTGCACGATCAACGTATCGATGTCGATCGCAACGAGCTGCCGCGTGATGCGGAACTTCGTCTCGGGCGCGACAGACTGCCGGAGTTGAATTCAATCGACCTGGTGATTCCGAGTCCGGGCGTGCCGCGCGATTATGCGCTTCTGCGTGGCGCGGTCGCGGCGGGTATTCCGGTGCTGAACGAACTCGAACTCGCCAGCCGCTTTCTCAGCGACACGATGGTCGCGATTACCGGCACCAACGGCAAGAGCACGGTCACCGTGATGCTGGGTGAGGTGCTGAAGGCGGCGGAGATGCGGCCGTTCGTCGGCGGCAATCTCGGCACGCCGCTGATCGACGCGATTGGCTGCGCGCACGACATCGCGGTGGTGGAAGTTTCGAGCTTTCAGCTCGAATGGATCGAGCGCTTCAGGCCGCGGGTCGCGATTTATCTGAACCTGAGCGACGATCATTTATATCGTTATCGCGATTTGGAGGAATACGGCAGCTTCAAGGCGCGCATCTTCGAAAATCAGCAATCCGACGATTGGGCGATAATCAATCGCGACGACCCGCACGTATGGCGTCTAAACGGCCGGCTCAAGGCGCGCACGTTGAGTTTCGGCCTGAGCCGCGCCGAAGTGCGGCCCGCGATTTGGCTCAAGCGCGACCATCTCGTGCTCGACGACGGCGCGCGTCAGTGTCGCGTCAGTGTGGCATCACTCAAGCTGCAGGGACGGCACAATCTGGCGAACGCGATGGCCGTTGCGGCCGCGGCGCTCGTGCTCGGAGTCGAGCCGAAAACAATCGAGCGCGTGTTCGGAGAGTTCACCGGCCTGGCCCACCGCATTGAATTCGTGCGCGAGCGAAACGGCGTCAGCTTCGTCGACGATTCGAAGGGAACCAACGTCGGCGCAACCCTCGAAGCGCTCGCCGCGGTTGCCGCGCCGATCATTCTGATCGCCGGCGGCGTCGACAAGGGCGGTGATTATTCGCCGCTGCGGGCGCTGATGAAAGAGAAGGTCAGGCGCGCGATTTTGATCGGCGAAGCTCGGCACAAGATGCGCGCGGCTTTGGCCGATGTGACCGAAATCGAGGTGACCGAGACGCTGGCTGAAGCCGTCGCGCGGGCGGCGGCGCTCGCCTCGCGTGGCGAGACGGTGCTGCTGTCGCCGGCGTGCTCGAGCTTCGATCAGTTCAGGAACTATGAGGAACGCGGGCAAAAGTTTAAAGAGCTGGCTCGGGCGCTTTGACACAATCGCGCCGCGCCGTCCCGATCCCTGGCTGTGGCTGCCGGGACTCGGGCTAATGTTGCTCGGCCTCTTGATGGTGCTCAACACCACCTATTTTCTGAGCCTCGAGAAAACCGGCGCGCCTTTTTATTTTATCCGCCGGCAATTGTTCAATACCGCGATCGGCGTGTGCGTTCTGTTTTTGTTCTCGCAGTTTTCGGCGCGCGGTCTGCGCCGTATCGCGGTGCCGTTGATGATAATCGCGGTGGCCATGCTGATCGCGGTGTGGATTCCGGGGCTCGGCGTGATTCGCGGTGGCGCCCGGCGCTGGCTCAGAGTCGGTCCCCTGCTGGCGGAACCGTCTGAGGTCGTGAAGCTGGCGGCTGCGTTTATCCTTGCGGAGGTGCTGAGCCGCCGTGACGAACGCATGCAGAATTTCGTCGGCGGGCCGCTGCCCGCGTTCCTGATTATCGCGCCGCTGGCCGCGCTGATTCTGAAACAGCCCGATTTCGGCAATACGGTCATGCTCGCGGTGCTGCTGTTCGCGATGCTGTTCGCGGCCGGCGCGCGCACCGCCCATCTGGCGTCCGCGGGAGCCGGAGCGCTCGCGCTGTTCGTGTTCCAGGCCGGCCATGAAGCATACCGGATGCGGCGGCTGTCGGCGTTCCTCGACCCCTGGCATACCGCGCGAGGCGCCGGATTCCAGCTCGTGCAATCGTTTATCGCGCTGGGCGCGGGGGGAGGATGGGGCGTCGGTCTCGGCGTCAGCCGCCAGAAAATGTTCTACCTGCCGCAGGCTCATACCGATTTCGTGTTCGCCGTGATCGGCGAGGAATTCGGTATGGTCGGCGCGCTCGTGGTGATCGCTTTGTTCGCGATCATCCTGTGGCGCGGGATGCGAATCGCGCGCAACGAGACCGATAACTTTGCGAGTCTACTAGCGGTCGGATTGACCGCCCTGTTGTCGTTACAGGCGCTGGTGAACATCGCCGTGGTGATCGGATTGCTGCCGACCAAAGGACTGCCGCTGCCGTTTGTCAGCTACGGTGGGACCTCGATGCTGACCTCGATGGCCGCGCTGGGCGCACTGCTCGCGCTGGGACGGCGGCAGGCGGTGCGATGCGCGTGATTATCGCGGGGGGCGGAACCGGCGGCCATCTGTTCCCGGCGGTCGCGCTGGGCGAGGAGATCGTGCGCGAGAGGCCCGAAAGCCAGGTGCTGTTCGTGGGCACGACCGCGGGTATGGAAGCGAAATGGCTGGCGCAAAACGGCTTCGCTCATGAACTGTTCCAGGTGCACGGTATGCGCGGCCATAGTCTGCGTGAGCGGGCGAGGGCGCTGGTCGAGTTCTTTCGCGCGCTCGGATCGGCGCGCGCCTTGCTGCGGCGGTACGGTCCAAACCTAGTGGTCGGAGCCGGCGGATACGCGTCGGCGCCGATGGCGATGGCGGCGATCATCAAGCGCGTTCCGCTGTTGCTGATGGAGCAGAACACCAGGCCCGGGTTGGCAAATCGAATCCTGTGGCGCTTCGCCGACCGGCTATGCGTCGGGTTTGCAGAAACGGCGAACGTTTGGAAAAGCCCGAAGGTGGAGGTTACCGGTAATCCAATTCGCTTCGCCCCGCAGCCGATGGCGGCACCGACCCCCGATCAATTACAAATCCTTGTTTTAGGTGGATCGAGCGGTGCCCACAGGCTCAATTTAGGGGCCGTGAAATGCTTTCAAAACTTGGAGAAAGGTGTTATAAAATCGCTTTGGCACCAGACCGGTGCGGCGGATGAGGGGTTGGTGAAGATGGCCTACCAGCAAGCTGGTATCGAGGCGCGGGTGACGCCTTTTATCGATGATATGGCGCCCGCGCTCGCCCACGCCAACCTGATAATCGCGCGAGCCGGTGCGATGACGGTCTCCGAAATAGCGCTGGCGGCCCGTCCAGCGATCTTCGTGCCATATCCATTCCATCGCGATCGCCAGCAGGAGCATAACGCGCGCGTGATCGAAAAACTCGGCGGCGCGATCGTGATTCGCGACGACGATCAACTCGCGGAAAATCTCGCGCGCACGATTAGAGAACTTGCAGCGGATCCGGCACGATTGAGCGCGATGGGACCGCGTGCCGCTGCTGCTGCTTTCCCCGACGCGGCTCAACGCGTCGCGCGAGCCTGCTTCGAGATAGCCGATTCACGGAGTGCTCGTGCATGAGTGCTCTGGTTTCAAAAGGATTGCTGACCAAGCAGCGCCGCCTGCACTTTATCGGAATAGGCGGCGCGGGCATGAGCGGTATCGCCGAATTGTCCATCCGGCTTGGCTTCGCCGTGAGTGGATGTGATCTGCGCGCGAGCGAAGCCACCGCACGGCTTGCGTCATTGGGCGCGTCGATCAGCCGCGGGCATCATCCGGATCATCTATCGAACGAACTCGACGCGGTGGTCATTTCGTCGGCAGTGAAATTTTCCAATCCCGAGGTAAGCCGCGCGCGCGAGCTCAAGATTCCGGTGATTGCACGAGCGGAGATGCTGGGCGAATTGCTGCGACTGGCGCGGCTCGGCGTCGCGGTCGCGGGGACGCACGGCAAGACCACCACCACATCGCTGGTCGCCTTGATCCTCGAAGAAGCGGGCCTCGACCCGACGGTAGCGATCGGCGGCAATCTGCGCTCGCGTGGCACCAACGTTCGCCTCGGCGGCGGCGACTACATGGTCGCGGAGGCGGACGAAAGCGACGCTTCGTTCCTGCTGCTGCTACCGACCGTTGCGGTCGTCACCAATATAGATCCCGAGCATCTCGATCATTACGGCACGATGGATCGCGTGATCGAGGCGTACCTGAGCTTCGTCAACCGGATTCCGTTTTATGGCGTTGCGGTGCTGGGGATCGACAGCGTCAACGTGCGCGCGCTCCTGCCTTCGGTGCGAAAGCTCGCGGTGACCTACGGGGTTGCGGCAGAAGCCGATTATCGCGCCGAGTGCATCAGTATCGACGGGCTTTCGACCAGTTTCGACGTGGTTCATGGCGATCGGACTTTGGGCACGGTGACGATTCCCACGCCCGGGCGCCATGTTGCGCTCAACGCGCTTGCCTCGATCGTGGTTGCACTGCGGCTCGGAGTTGAATTCGAGAGCGCGGCGCGCGCGCTCAGGAATTTCTCCGGCATCTCCCGGCGATTCGAAATCAAGGGCGAAGCCGCGGGACGGATCGTGCTTGACGATTACGCGCATCATCCGGCCGAAGTGCGCGCGACGCTGGCGGCAACACGCGCGGCGTTCAAGCGCCGCACGCTCGCGGTTTTCCAACCGCATCGATTCACGCGGCTGCGCGATCTGTTCGAGGATTTTCTCGACGCGTTCGACGCCGCTGACGTTCTGTTTGTCGCCGACGTCTATCCGGCGGGCGAGGAGCCGATCGCGGAGGTAAACTCGCGCCGGCTGTACGAAGCGCTGTGCGCGCGCGGCCATCTGGACGTTCGATACCTGGGCGATGAAGCCGACGCGGCGGCGCGAGTCGCGGCCGATTCGGCCGAGGGCGACCTGATTGTCACGCTTGGCGCGGGCGACGTTTACAAAATCGGCGAGGCGGTACTGGCCGTGCTCGGCCAGGAGCCGAAATCCTATGAGCGCGCTTGAACAACAATTGCGAGCGCGCTTCGGCGAGCGTCTGAAGAAGGATCAGAGGCTCGCAGAGTTCACCTCGTTCCGGATAGGCGGACCGGCTGATCTGCTGATCGAAGTCGAGAGCGAAGATGAGTTGGCGGCCGCGTTGACCGCTGCGAATCGCCACGACGTGCAGGCGTTTTGTTTGGGGGCGGGGACAAATCTGCTGGTGAGCGATCGCGGTATGCGCGGATTGGTGGTGAGGCTCGGACGCGGCTTTGAGAAAATTGAAATCGACGGACGGCACGTGAGCGCCGGCGCTGCTGCGCAGTTTGGTGCGCTGGTCGAGGCGGCGGTGGAGCGCGGCCTTGCGGGACTCGAGTTCGGCGAAGGAATCCCGGGCAGCGTTGGCGGCGGTTTGGTGATGAATGCCGGCGCGTTCGGCGGGGAGCTGGCGCGAGTGGTGACGATGGTGCACGGCGTCACCAATCAAGGCGAGCGCAAGGCGCTAACTCCCGAAAAAGTGAAGTTCGCCTATCGCCGAACCGAACTGCCGGCGGGATTTATGATCACGCGGGTTGAATTCGATTTGGCCGAGGGCGATCGCGAGGTGCTTCGAGCGCGGGTGGCGGAGCTCAAAGAAAAGCGCGCGTCGCGCCAGCCGCGCGGTTATCCCAACGCCGGCTCGATCTTCAAAAATCCGCCGGGCAATTTCGCGGGACGGCTGCTCGAAGGCTGCGGCCTCAAGGGTGAGCGGATGGGAGGCGCGGCGTTTTCCGAGTGTCACGCGAATTTTATCGTGAATCTGGGCGACGCGCGCGCGGCCGAAGTGCGCGCGCTAATCGATCTGGCGCGAAAAAAAGTGAAGGAGTCGACCGGAGTCTGGCTGGAGCCCGAGGTCAAGCTGGTGGGCGATTGGTGACGTAATCTGCGGGGTTGAGTTGGCGGATGGCGGTGCGGAGGAAAAAGCAGAACCTGGCGGAGTGGAGTTGGCGGATGGCCGGCTTGGTGTTGTGCGCCTTTTTCGGTTTGGGCGTGCTCGCCGGCTTGGGTATGACGCGACGGCAGACCGGGTTCACGCTGCGGTCGCGGCTGCTCGATTACGGCAGCCATCTGTTCAAGGGAATATCGCCGCTCAATCGTGCGTCGCTGGGGGAGCCGCCAATTCCGCCGGAACATGATCGTTTCGCCGTCGCGCTGCTCGAGCGAAGCGACGGATTTTACGCGCTCAGTTCATCCGGTGAATTGCGCGGCCCGGTTTCCGCGGAAGGCGAGGGCGACCTGCCGATCCTGAGCGGCGCGTCGCTCCAGAGTGCGCGCTCGCCGCAGCTGCTCGAATACGCGAGAACGCTGGTGCGCGCGGAAGCGGTGCTGGGTGAGCTGGTTTCCGAGATGAGCGTCGACGACGACGGGACGGTTTCGCTGTTCCTCGAACGATCGCGCACCGAGCTCAACTTCGATCTCACCAACGCCGGACCTGAGCTCCAGCGCGCGAGTTTTCTGCTGCGCCGATGGCGCGCTCATCGCGATTTGATAGCCGCGCTCGATATGACCGCGCCCGGCGAGGCGGTGATGAGGCTTCGCACGGCGCTGCCGATCGTGGGCGACAGCACCGAGGAGCGTACGGCGGCGGTGTATCAGACCTTCGAGCCATCGGCGGACCAAACGCGGTCGCGGACGGGGGAGCTGACAGCGAGATGAGAAACCTTATCGCCGGGTTGGACGTTGGCACCAGCAAGGTGTGCGCGCTGATCGCTGAGGCGCCGGCCGATGGCGGCGAGTTGGCTCTGCTCGGCTACGGCGTGGCTTCGTCGACGGGTCTGCGCAAAGGCGTCGTGGTCAATATCGAAGCTACGGTTGAATCGATCAAAAGCGCGGTGGTCGAGGCCGAGAAATCGTCCGGGCTGAAGCTCAACTCGGCGGTGGTCGGCGTGGCGGGCTCTCACGTTCGCGGGTTCAACAGCCACGGGATCGTGGCGGTGCGCGGCGGCGAAGTGGCGACTCGCGACGTCGAGCGCGTGATCGAAGCGGCGCGCGCGGTTGCGATTCCGCTCGACTGCCAGATTCTGCATATCCTGCCGCAGCGCTTTTCGATCGACGATCAGGAAGGCGTGCGCGAGCCGGTCGGGATGGCGGGCGTGCGCCTGGAAGCGCACATCCATATCGTCACCGCGGCGCAGTCGTACGGGCAGAACCTGATTCGATGCTGCGAACGCGCGGGCGTGGCGACGCGGGCGCTGGTGCTGGAGCCACTGGCTTCGGCCGACGCGGTGCTTTATCCGGAGGAGCGCGAGCTGGGCGTCGCGCTGGTGGATGTCGGCGGCGGCACCACCGGAATCGTGGTCTATCACGGCGGCGCGGTGCTGCACACCGCGGTGCTGCCGCTTGGCGGGAATCATCTGACCGGCGACGTCGCGGCGGGATTGCGCACGCCGCTGGCCGACGCCGAGCAGCTCAAGATCACTTACGGCGTTGCGACCAATCTGGTGGTCGGGCGCGACGAGATGGTACGGGTTCCGGGAGTAGGCGGGCGCGAGCCGCGGATTATCGCGCGGCGATTACTCGGCGAAATCATCGAGCCGCGGATGGAAGAGATCTTCGCGCTGGTGCAGCGCGAGCTGATTCGCTCCGGCGCCGCCGACAGCCTGGCTTCGGGCCTGGTGCTGGTCGGCGGGAGCTCGTTGCTCGAGGGCACGCAAGAGCTGGCCGAGCGCGTGTTCAATGTTCCGGTGCGCCGCGGATTGCCGCTCCATCTCCCGAGCATGCCTGAACAATTGATGAAACCGATGTTTGCCACCGCCGCGGGACTGGTGCTTCACGCCCGCGACGGCAACGGCGCCGGTAACGGCAAGGATCGCTACCGGCGATGGGGCAAAATCCGATCGCGAATGACCGAATGGGTGAAGGAATTTTTTTAGCATTATTCTAAAGTCTGCGGCGCGCTCAGCGCCCACTTTCCGGTGCGCGCGCCGCGCATCGCGGGGCAGAGGTGGAGGAGGATAGTGATGTCAATCGAATACGTTGCAAGTCCCGACCCGGGAGCAAGGATCAAGGTGATCGGCGCCGGCGGATGCGGCGGCAACGCCATCAATCACATGATCGAAGCCGGGCTCAAGAACGTCGAGTTCATGTCGGTCAACACCGATATCCAGGCGCTGCAGAATAATCGCGCGCCGTTCAAGATGCAGATGGGCGAGATGCTCACGCGCGGGCGCGGCACCGGCGGCAATCCCGAAATCGGGCGCAAGGCGGCGCTCGAAGACGAGGAGCGGCTGCGCGAAGCGCTGTCGGAAGCGGAGATGGTGTTTGTCACCGCCGGGATGGGCGGCGGCACCGGAACCGGCTCGGCGCCGGTTATCGCGCGTCTGGCGCGCGACAGCGGCGCGCTGACCGTGGGCGTCGTGACCAAGCCGTTCCAGTTCGAGGGGCGGAAGCGCATGACCCAGGCTGATGAGGGCGTGCGCGAACTCAAGAACGCGGTCGACACGCTGATCACGATTCCGAATCAGCGCCTGCTCTCGATCGCGAGCCGCACCACCTCGCTGCGCGAGGCGTTTCAGCGCGCCGACGAGGTTTTGCTGCAGGCGGTGCGCGGAATCTCCGAGCTGGTGACGGTCCACGGCCTTATCAATCTCGACTTCGCCGACGTGCGATCGATCATGGCGGAGATGGGGATGGCGATGATGGGGGCGGCGTCGGCCAACGGTGAGAATCGCGCGGTGGAAGCGGCGCAGCGCGCGATCTCGAGTCCGCTGCTCGAGGACGTGTCGATCAAGGGCGCGCGCGGTCTGTTAATCAACATCACCGGCGGACCGGACATGTCGCTCTACGAAGTCAACGAGGCGGCGAGCCTGATCCAGGAAGAAGCGCACGAAGACGCCAATATCATTTTCGGCGCAGTGATCGACGAGAAGGTGAATAACGAGCTGCGGGTGACGGTGATCGCGACCGGCTTCGGCGATTTCGAGACCCGCTACGTTACGC
>DATJOQ010000230.1:0-2518 GCA_035506935.1 Binataceae bacterium (SeqCode)
TTCTCGCAAGGGCGATTCGCCTAAAGCCGGCTCTCGCTCGGAGTCGGTCGCCGGAGCGGATGCGGCTGACGGCGCCTTGCCTGATGCGGATTTCATGCGCTGGTGATCAGACTCCCGGAATTGACGGAGGCGCGGCGGCGCTGACGATCTCCTTGGCGCGGCGCACGTCGGTCGCGATCTGGCGGCCCAATTCTTCGGCCGAAGTGAACTTCTGCTCGGGGCGGATGCGCTCGATCATTTCGAGCCGGATTTTTTGCCCGTAAATATCGCGATCGAAATCAAAGATATGCGCTTCGATCGAGCGACCCGACTCGGCAAAGGTGGGACGTATCCCGATGTTGCAAATTGCCGGGTGAGCGCCGGTGGGCAGGATCACGCGACAGGCATAGACGCCGTCTGCGGGAACGCATTCGGTTTCCGAGGCGAGATTGGCGGTTGGGAATCCCATCTCGCGGCCGCGTTCGCGGCCGTGAACGACGGTGCCGGTTAGAAAATGATAGCGTCCCAGAAGGGTGGCTGCGCCCTTCAAATCGCCGCCGAGGATCAGTTCGCGCACCTTGGTGGAGCTGACCTCGATCTCGCCGACTCTGATGGGTCCCACGATATCGGCTTCGAATCCGAATTCGCGTCCGAGCTCGACCAGGGCGGCGGCGTTGCCCGCGCGATTGTGGCCAAAACTCACGCTATGGCCGACCACGATCGCGCGCGCGCCGATCTTGCCGAGCAGAAAATCGCGCACAAACTCGCGCGGGGAGAGCCGGCTCAGCTCGAGGGTGAAGTTCACCACCAGCACCCCGTCGATACCGCATCGACGCATCAGCTCGAATTTGTCCTCGGCGGTGAGCAGCATCAGAGGTGCGCGATCGGGGGCCAAGACCTTCGCGGGCAGCGGGCTGAAGGTCAGCGCGAATGAGGTACCGCGGGCGGAGCGGGCGCGATCGATCGCGGTTTTCAAGATCGCTTGATGGCCCAGGTGAACGCCGTCGAAATTTCCGAGGGCGACTACGGGAAACGGATGGGGCGGCATCGCGTCCAAATCGTGGATTAGTTTCATCGAACCGGCTCGGACATCCAGTCGAAGCCGTGGACTCCTAGTCTCGCTCCAAGTCTCTCATCATGGCGTTGGCGGCCGAGGCTTCCGGTGCGTCAGCATGATCGGCTATCAGCTTTTGCAGCGTGAGACGAGCGTCGATTCTATCCTTGAGCTGCACGAAGGCCTGGGCCTCGCGCAACAGCGCGGCGCTGGCATAGCGACCCTTGGGGAATCTCATCACCAGGTCGTTGAACTGGAGGATAGACTGGTCGTATTTGCCGAGCTCGTAATAGGCATTGGCCGAGAAATATTCGGCCGGCTCGCACAGCGGGGACTTGGGATATTTTTTCTGCAGGAAACCGAACTTATCGATCGCGGCCGCGTATTTGCCGTCCTTCATTTCGTCGAGGCCCTGGCGATAGACCTTGATTCCTGGGGCGCTGCTTGACGCCGCAGCGTTGATTTCCTGGTCAAGGTCATCGTGCCATCGCGAGACTTCAGCCGGCGTAGCCGCAGAGGGCGCTGCTTCGGGTGCGGTCTCCGCTCCCGGCGGCGGCACCGGAGGCATCGGCGGCGCCGCCTCGCCAGGCGCCAGGGGAACGGGAATCGGCGCTACGGCTGAGGCGGGCGGAGCGCCACCATGCATCGCGGTGACCTCGGCTTCCAGCTTGGCGATGCGATCCTCGAGCGGGCCGAGCTTGGAGTCGAGCTGATCGTTGGTGCCGTGCTGCATCTCCTGAATCTGGTCTTCGAGGCGGCTTATGCGGACATCGAGTTTGTCGAGTTGCTGGCGGTCGGTAGCCACCATGCCGCGCATCTGGAATTCATTGTTCTCGACTTGTTCCATGTCGGCGCGCGGGGCACATCCATACAACGAGCCTGCGAGCAGCAGGCCGGCTGCCCAGAAGATTGAGTAGTTCCGCACTGGCGCGATTCCCTCTGCTACTTGCTGACGACGAAATGCGCGCGACGATTTTGCGCCCAGCAACTTTCGTCGTGCTCGGTGCATAAAGGCAGTTCCTTGCCGTAGCTGATGGTCGAGATGCGATCATCAGCGATTCCGAGCGTGACCAAATATTCCTTGGCGGCCTGCGCGCGCTTGGCGCCCAGCGCGATATTATATTCCTCGGAACCGCGTTCGTCACAGTGGCCCTCGACCTGCACGTGAGTTCCGGGATGCTGCTGCAGCCATTGCGCGTTACTACGTAAAATTCCGCCGTCTTGCTGCCGGATCGTGAACTCGTCGTAATCGAAGTGGATATCGGTGAGCGGTCCGCCGGAACCGCCGCCGAGGGTACCGCTCTGAAACTTCTCGAGCGAGGTTTTCCCGGTAGTTTCCTCGTTCAGTCCAGGCTGATTGCCATTGCCTGCTCCGGGTCCGCCAATGGGAGCGGGTTGCTTGCTCGCGCATCCGGAAAGCGCCAAGAGCGCGAACAACATCATGGCGGCGCTGATACGAACTGGCACGCTCACCCTACTGACCCA
>DATJOQ010000231.1:0-17840 GCA_035506935.1 Binataceae bacterium (SeqCode)
CTGCTATGCGCGATGGCAGAAGTGATACACGCAGAGCCGCAGGCGCGGCTGGTTGTGATCGGGGACGGCGACGATCGCAGCGAGCTCGCCGAGTTCGGCGCCGAGCTCGAGCTTAGCGCAAATCTGCTGTTCACCGGCGAAGTCAGCGCGGCCGAATTGGATCGCTGGTATCGCGGGGCGCAGGTCTTTGCGCTGCCGGCGGAGCGCGAAGGCTTTGGTCTGGTCTACCTGGAGGCGATGGGCCGCGGGCTGCCGGTGGTCGCAGGCGCATCGGGCGCTTCGCTCGAAATCATCGAGGACGGCAAGACCGGTTTTCTGGTGGCACCCGATGATCATCATGCGCTTAGCCGGCAAATCATCCGCTTGCTGAGAGACCGGCATCTGCAGGCGGCGATCGGCTCGGCGGCGCGCGCCCGATTCGTCGAGCGCTTCACCGAAGCTCAATTCGCGATGCGTCTTTATCGGACGCTTGATTTGGAATCGGCCGCTGAACACCAGACGCGAACAGGAAGCGCGGCATGATTATTCTCGGCGTTCATGACGGCCATAACGCATCTGCCTGCCTGCTCGCGGATGGAACCGTTGTCGCGGCGCATCAGGAGGAACGCCTCACGCGACGAAAGAATCAGGGCGGCTTCCCGGCGCAGGCGATTGAAAGCGTCTTGCGCATCGCCGGTCTCAGCCTGGACCGGGTCGATCGGGTTGCGTACGCGGGTTGTCTGCTCTCCGCCCTGCCCTCCTCGTCGCAGGCTCAGCGCCAGGGCTACAAGCATAATTCTCGCCCGGCGACGGCGTTGCGTGACGCTTTCAAATCCACCCTGGTCGATCGCACGCGCCAGGCGATGATCAACAATCGGCGACTGAGTCGCGTCCGTGAAACCGGATTCCACGGACCAGTTGAATTCGTCGACCATCATACGTGTCATGCTGCCGCGGCCTACCACGGATGGGGTCGGATAGACGACGACGTCCTGGTGCTGACGCTCGACGGCGCCGGCGATCGCGTCTGCGCCACGGTCAACATTGCCCGCAGCGGCAGCCTCACGCGGATCGCGTCGGTGGACGAGTCCGCGTCGATAGGAATCGTTTGGGCGGTGGTAACCGCGATGAACGGAATGGTGGCGCTGGAGCACGAATACAAGCTGATGGGCCTGGCGCCGTACGCCGCGCGCGAAGCGAGCGAGAGGATCGCTGAGCGCCTGGCGCGCGCGTTTCGTTTCGTCGGTGACGGCCTTGTATGGAAGCTCGCCGCGGAGACCCCGTCTTCCAACCGATGCTACGAACATCTCAGGCGGCTGCTCGAGTTCGAGCGGCTCGACGCCGTCGCAGGCGGATTGCAATTGTTCACCGAAAGATTCGTCAGCACATGGGTTCGAAACTGCATCAATACGACGGGATTCAGAAACGTCGCTTTGGGCGGCGGCGTGTTCATGAACGTCAAGCTCAACAAAGTCGTGATGGAGCTCGAGGAGGTTGAGCGCCTGTTCGTTTTTCCCTCGTGCGGCGACGAAACCAATCCGATCGGCGCCTGCTATCATCTGGCGGCCGCGGCACACGCACCGATTCGCCCGCTGCGCGATCTTTACTGGGGCCCCGAGTTTTCCTGCTCCGAAATCAAAGCCGCGGTGAACGAACATCGCTTCGCCGCTCCAGTCACGCTGCGCGAGACTGCGCAAGTCGAAGAGGAAGCCGCGGAGCTGCTGGCGCGCGGCGAGATCATCGGTCGCTTCAGTGGGCGCGAGGAGTTCGGCGCGCGCTCGCTCGGTAATCGCGCGTTGTTGGCTCCGCCGCAATCGGCGTCAAGCGCACAGCAACTGAATGAGATGATCAAGCAGCGCGATTTTTGGATGCCGTTCGCGCTTTCGATCGCCGAGGACCGCGCCCGCGATTACCTGTGCAACCCCAAACAGCTCCCCGCGCCGTACATGATCATGTGCTTTGATACCAGTGCCGCCGGCGCGCAGATGGTGGCGGGAATTCATCCGCGCGACCGCACCGTGCGGCCCCAGATCGTCGACGCGGAATCCAACCCCGCTTTTTATCGTCTGATCAAAGCCTACGAGAGGCTGACCGGAATCGGCGCAGTGGTAAACACCTCGCTCAACCTGCACGGCGAACCGTTGGTATCGACTCCCGCCGACGCCCTCAGGTTGTTCGAACTTTCGGGACTGCGTCATCTCGCGCTGGGCAATCTTATGATCAGCAAGCGGGAGCAGTTGCTTAACGCGACTCCTGGCTTCGGCGAATCGCTGAGCGCTTGAATTTCGATGGACGTTGCCGTTTCGCCGCTGCCTGCGTCGTCTTCCGATCCGCTGCGAGGAATTCTGGCCAGCCCGTGTCATCGCTCACAGCTCGAGCCCGACAGCCGCTGGAACTCGCGACAACCCGTATTGCGCTGCAGCACGTGCGGAACCGAATTCCACGCGCGCCAAGGTGTTTACGATTTTCGTCTCAAGCACTCAAACGGGACGGGTGCTCATTCAAGTTTCGAGAGCCAGTGGCAACGCTATCAGCGCGGCGAGTTCGAGCACGATACGCTCTACGGTGCGGACGCAGACGCGGAGCTCAAGACCGCGCTCGACGCGTTCGGCGCCAGCGCTGGCACCGTAGCAGGAAGCTGGATACTGGACGCGGGATGCGGCAGCGGGCGGCTCGGCAATAGTCTTGCGCGTCTTGGAGCTAACGTCGTCAGCGTCGACTTGGCAGACACGATTCGTCTGCTCGCCCGCCGTAATCGCCAGCCCAACCTGCATTACTTGCAGGCGGATCTGATGTTTCCACCGTTGGAAGCCAACATCTTTGATCGCGTCTGGAGCGCCGGCGTACTCCATCATATCGCCGACCCGCACCGCGCGTTCGATCGACTGGCCGCGCTGGTTCGTCCTGGTGGCACACTTTCGATCTGGCTTTATTCGGCGGAGCGTTTTTCGCCCTTCCTCGCGATTCGGCGGATACTGCCCTTCGTCAGCCGGATGCCAGAGCCAGCCGCGGCGGCGCTCTGCCGGGCTCTCGCGATTCCGCTTTACGTGGCTGGTACGGGTGCGCCGATGATCGGGCGACGCCGGCTGCCTCTCGCCACCGTCAGGTTCGGACTTTACGATTCGCTCACTCCTCGCTACCAGAGCCGTCATACGGAGCGCGAGGTACGGAACTGGTTCGTGGCTAATGGCTTCGTGCGTATCCGAAAATGGTCGGAACTGGGGCTGACGGCAGAACGGAGCGGATGAACTCGCTGCGGGTTCTTCACGTAATTCCCGCGCTCGGCCCTCGTCACGGAGGTCCGAGCGCTGCTGTTTTGGAGATGACGCGTGCGCTGCGCGAGGCAGGAGTCGAATGTGAGATTGCCTGCACCAGGTACAACGCTGGCATCCGATACGAGAGCCCATGGCCGGATGGCGAACCCGATTGGGTGCACGTGTTCGATTCCGAATTGCTTGCAGCTTACGCGTATTCGCGGGCGATGGCGCGATGGTTCGAGCGGGAGATTACGCGCTTTGACGTGGTCCATATCCACAGCGTGCTTCGCTACAGCACGGTCGCGGCGGCTCGTTACGCCGCTGTGGCGGGAGTGCCCTACGTCGTGCGGCCTGCCGGCGCGCTCAGCGATTTCAGCATGCGCCACAGGAGGCTTCGGAAGCTGCTTTACCTGGCGGCGATCGAACGACGCTTGCTGGCCAACGCGGCCGGCTTTCACGTCACCACCGACGTCGAGGCCAACTCGTGCGCCCTGCGTGCGTTTCATCGGCCGATCTTCGTCATTCCACACGGAGTGAGCTCGCGTCCCGCACTCCATCTCGGCTCGCCGAGCAGACAGACGATGCTTTTTCTCGCGCGGCTCGATCGTAAGAAGGGACTCGAGCTGATGCTGTCGGCAATTGCCGAGATCGCGCCACGCTATCGGAACTTACGATGCATCATTGCGGGCAGTGGCACCAAATCATACGAGGCACGTCTTCGAAATATCGTGCAGCGTATGGGTCTCGGCGAGTGCGTTCGATTTGCTGGCTTCGTGGTTGGCGACGCGAAGCAGGCGCTGTTCGACCGCAGCGACATCTTTGTGCTTCCTTCGGCAGACGAAAATTTTGGCTTGGCGGCGGCCGAAGCGATGGCGGCCGGGATGGCGGTGGTGCTAACGCGTCAGGTCGGAATCAGTGAAGCGGTTGCAGCTGCGAAAGCTGGTCTGGTGATCGAACGCGACCGCGCATCGCTGGCGACTGCGATGGCGGCGCTGCTCGACGATGCCAAGCTGGCGCGCCAGTGCGGCCGCAACGCGCGCCGGCTAATGAATGAGCAGTACGCGTGGGATGTGGTAACGCGCAAACTAATCGCGATGTACCAGCAGGTCCGCGACGGCCGCCGCGATCAAGCAACCATCATCAGCCGATAGTTCCTAACCGTCGCCGGTCATCTAATTTTGAGCTTGTCGCCGGTGCCGGCGCTCTTACCGGCCGCGACCATGTCCGCCATCTTGGTACCAAAGTCATAGTAGCGCTTATGCCAGATCCCACTGTACGGCTCCCCTTCCTTCGGCATCCGCCACGTCGTCACTTCGGCTTTCGACAAATCCACTCCAATCAGCGCACGCGCCTGATCGACGGTCTCGCCCAGATAGTAATCCGCGGACTGGTCATCTATATAGCGGCAGGTGATGCGCCGGTAGATATCGCGCCATTGATCGTCGCGGCCCGGTTCGAAAAGGATTTCCGCACACCCGTGAATCAGCACCTTGCGATAGGGACCGGTCTGTTCGTCGATGGTGATCGCCACTCGCGGATCGTGCTTTAGATTCGCGTAGAAGGCCGAGTGCTTGCGCGGCGTGATCAGGATCTTTCCGCCTTCGAACACGAACCAGACCGGCACCACGTCCGGCGCTTTGTCAGGACGTAAGGTGGCGATGCGCGCGAGATGGCCGCGCTCCTGCAAAAATTCCTGCATCTCCGATTGCGATAGTTTTGGCATGATTCACCTAATCAAGTAGGCGCGATTTGTCGAGGTTCATTTCATTTGCCCGCGAACACGGAATATATCAGGCACGCGAACATTCTAATGTTTGGATTTTTTCAACTCGCGATAGGCCGCAAGTTCTTCAGGGTTGAACCAGCCCGGATCGTCGGACAACGTGGGAAAGCCGCTGCCAAGCTGGATCAACACGCCGTTCGCGCTACGCGGCGAAATGTAGCATTCGTACGAAGTCGGCGACCACTCGGTCTCGTCGATAACCCGCACGCCCTGCTGCTTGAGCTCGCCGGCGATTTTTTTGGTATCGTCAACCCTGAATGTCAGATGGTGCAAGCCTTCGCCGCGTTTATCGATAAACTTTTTCATCAGTGACGTATCGTCGATCGATTCAAGCAGCTCGATAATGGTTCCGTTCAGGTCGAGCTCAACGAATTTGAAACCGGCTTCCAGGCTTTCGCTCTCGTACATGAAACGCGCGCCCAGGATATCCTCGTAGAACCTGCGAGCGTCGGCCAGGTTCTTTACCGCGATTCCGATGTGGTCGAGTTTGCCGATCGGTTCTTTTGCCATAATGAAAGGAACTCCTTTGATTCGGCAATCTAAGTGCGCTTGGCTTTGAGCGTCAAGCCGCGATATCGAAGCGCGGTGCGCGCGGTCACTCGATACGCAATCGATCGGCCAGGCGGCTGAAACGCCGGCGCTCCTCTTCGTTGCGCACCGCCTGCTGGAGTGCGCTGCGCGTGCCGACCAGCACGCACACGCGCTCGGCGCGCGTGATCGCAGTATAGAGCAGGTTTCGCCGGAGCATCAGGTAATGGCTCGGATGCAGCGGCATCACCACGGCGGGATACTGACTGCCCTGGCTCTTGTGCACCGAAATCGCGTAGGCCAGGGCCAGTTCGTCGAGCTCACCAACCTCATAGCTGACGTAGCTATTGTCCTCGAAAGCCACTTCGAGACGGCCGCGCGCCGCATCAACCCGGGCGACCTTTCCGATATCGCCATTGAACACCTGCTTCTCGTAATTGTTGTGCAGTTGGATGACGCGATCGCCTTCGCGAAAATCGCGTTCGCCCGCGCGCAGCGCCTTTGCCGACGGATTCAGCAATTGCCTGAGCTCCTGATTGAGCGCGTGCACGCCGATCGGCCCGCGATTCATCGGCGTGATCACTTGGATTTCGCTGCTGTCGCGTATACCGAAATTTCCGACCAAACGTGTCTGCACCAGTTGCTTGATAGTCGCGAGCACGTCCTCCGGCGCGCTGCGTTCGAGAAAGAAAAAATCACCCTGCGCGTCGTTGGCGACTTCAGGCATCTGTCCGCGATTTATGCGATGAGCATTGGCGACGATCATGCTCGTCTTGGCCTGGCGATAGACTTCCTGCAGCGCGATCACTGGCGCCAGGCTCGAGGCGATCACGTCCTTGAGCACGCTGCCAGGCCCGACCGACGGCAGTTGATCGCGATCGCCGACCAGCACCAGCGTCGCGCTGGGCAACAAGGCCGAAAGCAGGCTCGAGGCAAGCTCGATATCCATCATCGAGGCCTCGTCGACGATCAAATAGCTGGTACGCAGCGGCAGCATCTCGCCGCGCAGGAACTCGCCGCTGTCAGGCGAATACTCGAGCAGCCGATGAAGCGTCTTCGCGTCGCGGCCGGTCGCCTCGGCCAGCCTGCGCGCGGCGCGCCCGGTCGGCGCCGCGAGCATCGGCCGGATACCAGCGTCATCAAGCGCGATCAGCAGCGAGCGCAGGAGCGTGGTCTTGCCGGTGCCCGGACCGCCCGTGATAACCGCCAGGCTGCTCTCGAGCGCGCATCGGAGCGCCCGCTTCTGTTCCGCCGAGATGGGGATGGTCGCCAGCTTTTCGGCCGCCGCGATACCGCGTTCGACCGCCGCCCTGCCCCTGGCAGGCGCGGCGCTCAAGCGCCGTAAACGACTCGTCACGTTCAACTCCGCCTGGTAGAGGCGCTTCAGATAAACGGCCGGTTCCTCGCCTTCGCGATCGAGCACGACCTCGCCAGTCTGGTCGAGCTCCGCCACCGCCTGCGGGGCAAGCTCGCGGTCCATCTCCAGGCTGGCGACGAACTGATTCTCGAGATACGCGAGCGGAGCAAAAACGTGACCTTCTTCGCTCATCCGTTCGAGCAGATACAGTATCGCGGCGCGCGCGCGCTCGAGCGAATTTTTGGGGATGCCAAGCTGTTCCGCGACCGCGTCGGCGGTGCGAAAGCCAATACCAGAAACCGTGCGCGCCAGCAGGTACGGATCGCGTCGGATAGTCTCGAGCGACCGCGCACCGTAGACCTTGTGAATTCGCCTGGCGTGCGCGCCGGAAATGCCGTGACCGCGCAGGAACAGCATCAGTTCGCGCAAGCCCGATGAGTCGCGCCAAGCCGTGATTATCCGGTTGACCACCACAGCGCCGAGTCCGCGCACCTCGCGGAGGCGATGAGGCTCGTCGTCCAGAATCGCCGGAAGCTGGTCGGCGAAGTGCTCAACGATGCGGCGCGCGAGCGCAGGACCCACGCCTTTAATCTCGGAGGATAGGTAGCGCTCGAGCGCCGCTACTCCCGCCGGACGCAGCGTCTCGAAAGTCTCGACGCGGAACTGATGGCCGTAGCGCGGATGGGTTTCGAAGCGGCCACGCAGGCGGAGCGTGACTCCGATCTCGACGCCGGCGAGGTTGCCGACGATCGAAAGTGGTTGGCGTGAATGCTCCTCGTCCGAGCGCTCCAATCGCGCCACGGTATAGCCGCTGTCGTCGTTGACGAACAGGATTTGCGCGAGCGTACCCTCGATCGATTGCTGTTCGATTTCGGTCATCGATGCGTTTGCGCGCGTTCTCCGCCGCCGCACTTCATGATAGAACGCGCTCGAGCAATGGCAACTTTGGTTCGGGCGATCAATCGCACGCGCGGAACTATCCTATGTGAGCGTCTGGAGCAGGCGGTCACATCACGCCAGCAAAGCCGCGGGCTGCTCGGCCGTCAAAACCTGGAACCCGGCACCGGGATGCTGTTCAGGGCAGCGCGGCTCTCACCGTTCATGTGGATGCACATGTTCTTCATGAAGTTTCCGATCGACATCGTTTTTCTCAACCGCGACGGCAGAGTGCTGAGGATCAATCATCGCTTGCAGCCGTGGCGCTTCTCCTCGATGGTATTCGGTGCTCGCCAGGCGCTCGAAATCACCGCAGGCCGTGCGGAAACCTGCGAGACTCAGGTCGGTGATCATATAATCATCGAGCGGATTTGATCGTCTTGAAGATTGTTTAGCCGTTCTCAATCAACGCCTCTGCACGCGGAGAGCGGATTATATCAGAGCGTGCAATTCCAGACCGTGGGATCCAGCAAAACGTTATAAACAACCAGTTGTTTGCATATCGTCGAGGGCGATCTTGCGCTGGACGCGCGGAAGCAAGTAAACGGGAAACAAGCTCGCGCTCCAATGGACGAATCGCCGCCGAAAGAACCTGTGGCCGTCAAGCCAATCAGATGGCCGATATACGTATATCTCTTCTTTGATCTATGTATCCTGGCGCTGGCCGGCGTGTTTGCATATTTCGCGTGGGCACAGTGGAACGTGTTGAGCGAGCAGGCCGGCGCGATCCAACAAGATCTGCAGCAAGCCAAAATAGCCTCCGACGCCGCCAAGCGGAGCGCAGACGCCGCCAAGCAAAGCGCTGAAGCGGCGGTGCAGGCAAGCCAGGCGGAAAAGGCTGCGCTGGTCGCTTCGACGCGCCCCTACGTCGTCACCGACAAAGTCTGGCTTACCGCGCGCCTTGCCGCAAACACCAAGGCTATCGGGCTGGTCAAATTCATCAATGCCGGGAAACTGCCGGCGCTGAATTTCCACGCGGGGGGAAGGTTCAAGGTGCGCGATTCGCTGCCCGGTAAGCTGGTCGCCTCGGGGCAATTTCCGACCTCACTCGATATCGTGCCGGGCGGCAGCAGGACGATTGAGACCAGCAGCGACGCGCCGCTCACCGCGGATGATTTCGAGGCGGTGCGCAGCGGCGAAAAGAAGCTATACGGCTACGGAATATTAGCCTACGACGATGGCTTCGGAAACCAGATCGCGGAGGCCTTCTGCCAGGTCTACAACTGGAAAGATAAGACCTTCAGCGATTGCCCTCAGCCGTCTATCGAAACCGGCGAAAGCAAAGCTGCGACGCGCTAGCTGAATCGAACTCGTGCTCGATTATTTCCTGGATCCAACCAGCTCAACCGCCGCGGCGTAATCGTCGGGCGTATTGAGGTTGAAAAAGCTCCGTAGCTCGGGATCGATCTGACGCATATCCGACTCGACAACGGCTCGAACGTCGAGCAACGGCGCGAGCGCTCGCAGGCTCTTTTCGCCGCTTGCCAGCATCGTGTCGAGCGCACTAGTGCATCGCTTGCGATAGACCGCGTGCAGCACCTGCAAACGCTCGCTCACGATCGGTATCACGGCGTCGTTTTTTTCTGTGATTATCGAGCACAACCACGCCGCCAGCGCCGCGTTCAGCATCGGCAAGTCGCACGAACAGGCAAACACCGGATCGTACCGCGCTGCGCGCAGGCCGATTAGCAACGCCGGAACCGGACCGGCGAAAGGAGCTTCGTCCCTGATGATCGTGGCGTCGAGTGTTGGAAACTTTTCGGAAATCGATTCGGGCGCGGCCACGACCAGGACGTCGGCGAACGCGCGATGAAGTGTGGCTACGGTCCTCTCGATAAGCGTAGTTCCATCAAACGGCAGCGTCGCTTTGTCCCGTCCCATCCGCGAGCTTCTGCCGCCAACCAGCACCACCGCGCTGAGCCTGCGGCAATCAGCCATCGGACGGCGACTCCAATAAAGGCAGAGACCTAAACGCCAGCCTGTCGCGCTCTCGCCTGAGAGCGGTTGTCGCGAATCTCTGCCAGCAGCGATTGCCAGGCGCGCGGATGGTAGAGCACCGCAAAATGTCCGGTATGTGGCAGGACCATGGTTCGCTTGAAGGCGCCAGGTTGCAGCGATTCAGCGCGCGGGGCTGCAATGAGCCGATCTTCTTCGCCGAAAATCGCCAGCTCTCGCGGACTTTGCTGATCAGGATAATACGGCGAGCCAAGCGTAATGAGCGAACTCACCGCGCCGGGTCCCGCCCGACGCTCACTTTCCCGTGCTATCACGCCACCGAGGCTGTGACCCGCCAGATGAACCGTGCCGTGAGCCTCGCTCAGCTTTTGAATCAGTTCCAGGAGCTTGGCGACCGAAAGACCAAGCGACTGCCGCTTTGGATATTCGAAGTAAACCACGTTCGGGAAGCCGGCGAGCTGCAAGTAAGCTCGCAGAGGCAGCAGATTGCTGCGGTCACCGCCGAACCCGTGGACCAGTACGACCGCGTCGCCCCATCGCGGCTGGTAAGCAACCAGCCCGCGCTCGATTCGGTCAAACGGGTATGAGGCCGCAAGAATGGTAGCGGCCGCAAGTTCCTGATAACCGGCAAGATCGATCATGTGAGTTAGCTGCACCCAGCCAATAGCTTAATCACTAATCGCCGGCTTGTCTGCTATGAGCGAGCGATTTTGCCCAAAGGCATATGCGCAGCTATCCTAGGCATCCGTGCCGATCAAAAACACACCGCTGATCGCGCAATATCTGCGGGTCAAGGAGAAAGTCCCCGACGCTATCCTGTTTTTCCGCCTCGGCGATTTCTACGAAATGTTCTTCGAAGACGCCGAACTTGGCGCGCGTGTGCTGGATATTCAGCTTACCTCGCGCTCGAAGGACGGTGTGCCGCTGTGCGGTGTGCCCTACCATTCGGTCGAACCCTATATCGCGAAGCTGCTGAAGGCCGGACATAAGGTCGCGATTTGCGAACAGACCGCCGCGGAAAATCAGACGGGTTCGCAAGGGCGCGCGGCGCCGGGGCTGGTGCCCCGCCGAATCGTGCGCGTGATTACTCCGGGCACGGTAAACGAAGAACTGGTACTGAGCGCGGACGAGAAGAATTTTTTGCTCGCGCTGGCGCCGGCAGACGGCGGTTTCGCGCTCGCCGCGCTCGACGTTTCCACGGGCGAATTCCTGGTGACCAAAGCGTCCGACCACGCGCTGCTGCGCGAGGAAATCACACGGTTGGCGCCGCGCGAAATTCTCGCTCCGCGCAACGATTCCAATCTTGCCGACGACACCCTTGCGAGAATCGGCTGCACCGTAACTTATTTGGACGATAGCGCTTATCAGGCGACAAGTGCGCACGCGGCATTGGCCCAGCGCTTCGGCGACGGTGCCGGTCTGACCGATTCGGCGCTCGTGCTGGCAGCCGGGGTGGCACTCACCTATGTCGAGCAGACGTTGGGCGGCGAGCTCGGGCATCTGCGCGCGCCGCATCTATATAGTGTCCAGGAGTACCTCCTTATTGATGACGTCAGCCGGCGCCATCTCGAACTGATCTCATCCAGCGACGGCCAGAGACACGGCTCGCTGCTCGCGATACTCGACGCGACTTTCACTCCAGTCGGCGCGCGCACGCTAAGCACCTGGATCGTGTATCCGCTGCTCGACCTCACCGCGATCACTCGCCGCCATGACGCGGTCGAAGAGATGTTCGAGAGCGATCTGGGCGGTCCACTCACGCAAGCGCTGGCGCGTATCGGGGATCTGGAGCGGATGGCGGGACGGGTCGGCAGCATGCGGGCGACACCGCGCGATTGCGTCAAGCTCGCGCAAGCGCTGTCCGCGATCGCGACCGCGAAAGAGCATCTGGCCGGCTTCAAAAGCTCAGCACTCAGCGAGATTGCCACGATCCTTGATCCCCAGCCGAAGATGGCGGCGACGATCACCGCGGTGCTCGGTGACGACCCTCCGATTAATCCGCGCGACGGCAATTTGATCCGCACGGGGCATGATCCGCAGGTCGACGAGCTGCGCGCGTTGGCGTCGGATGCGCGCGGCTTTATCGCGCGGCTCGAGGCGCGCGAGCGCGAGCGCAGCAAGATCGGCTCGCTCAAAGTCCGATACAACCAGGTGTTCGGTTACTATATCGAGGTCACGAAGCCGCACCTGGATCGCGTACCCGGCGACTACGAGCGCAAGCAAACCCTGGTTGGGGCCGAGCGTTTCACCACGCCCGAGCTCAAGGAGCTGGAGCGAAAAATCCTAAGCGCCGAGTCCGGTCTCAAAGAGCTGGAGCATCAGGTTTTCGCAAAGCTGCTGCGCAATCTGATGACCCATACGGCGGCGCTACAGCGGACCGCGCAGGCGATCGGCGAACTCGACGCGCTGATCTCGCTGGCGCAAGTGGCGCGCAAGCGCGGCTACGTGCGGCCTCAAATAAATTCGGGAGCGCAGATCTTCGTGCGCGACGGACGCCATCCGGTGCTCGAAAGCGGCATGAAGAGCGGCGAGTTCGTGCCCAACGATCTCGACGTCGATCGCGAGCAGCGGCAATTGCTGCTGATTACCGGCCCCAACATGGCGGGCAAATCCACCTACCTGCGCCAGGTCGCGCTGATCGTAATCATGGCGCAGATGGGAAGCTTCGTTCCGGCGACCGAGGTGCGGATGGGACTGGTCGATCGCATTTTCACCAGAATCGGCGCGCGCGACGAATTGCGCCGCGGCGAATCCACCTTCATGGTCGAGATGCGCGAAACCGCCCGCCTGCTCGAAGGATTGAGCGAGCGCAGCCTGTTGCTGCTGGACGAGGTCGGGCGCGGCACCAGCACCTTCGACGGGCTCGCGATAGCCTGGGCGATCGCCGAGCATCTGCACGATTCGACCCGCGCCAAGGTGCTGTTCGCCACGCACTTTCACGAGCTGACCGACCTTGCGCGCGAGCGGCCCAGGGTGAAGAATTTGACCGTGGCGGTGCGCGAATGGGGAGGTGAGGTGGCGTTTCTGCGCCGGGTGATAGAGGGTGCGGCGAGTCGCAGCTACGGAATCGAGGTGGCGCGCCTGGCGGGATTACCCGAGAGCGTTATCCGGCGCTCGCGCGAAATTCTCGGCAACCTCGAACAGGGCGAACTCGACGAGCGCGGGATGCCACGGCTGGCGCGCGAACGCCGAAGCTCGGCGCCCGCCGGGCAGATCTCTCTCTTCGCTCCGGTCGAGAGCCGGGTGCTGGAGGAACTGAAGCTCCTCGATGTGGATCGGCTGACGCCGATAGAGGCGTTGAACGCGCTTTCACGTATCGCGGCGCGCTTGAAGGACGGTAGTTAGCGCCGGCGGACATGCAGTTTCGGCCCGGCGATGGGCGGTTGCGGTTTGGTGGAGAACGGGTTGAAGCGTATCTGGTTGGTAATCGCGTGCGCATGCTTGATAGCTGCCCGCCCCGTTCCTGTTTTTTCCGCGGCGGTGATCTCCGGAGCGCGGCTCATAACACGCGGCCCCGCGACGGAGCTTCGTTTCAAGCTCCAGGGCGATCCGGGATGGCGTCTTAGCCGGCACGGCACCGAGCTTTGGATAGATCTTGAGGCTACGCGCTCCGTTATCTTGCCGCGGCCGCTAATCGGACAGGAAACTGCCCCGATAAAGACTGTCCGTGTGATCGACGCTGGTGGCGGCCAGGTTCGCGTCGTGATCGAAGTCAGCGAGAAAAGTGATTACGCCGTAGCCACGATTCCCGGCAGCCTGATCATACGTATCGCCGCCGCCGGCACGGCCCCCGATCTTGCCGCGCCGATTCCGGTTCGATTCGTGCCGCCCAGCGCGAGCAGAGGTAGCGGCGTTCATCCTGTTCCGCTCCGTCGCAAATCCCCATGGCCTGGATTCGCTGGCACGCCGCCCGATTCGGGAGAAACCGCCGTCGGCCCGGCGCGTCAGGCACAAGTGGTGATCGACGCGGGACACGGAGGTTACGATCCTGGGACTCGCAGCGCGAGTAACGTGCTCGAAAAAGATTGCGCCTTGCAGATCGCGCTTCGGCTGGCCGACGACCTTCGCGCGCGCGGCGTCGGAGTGAGCCTGACTCGCGATGGTGACTATTTTGTTAGCCTCGCCGACCGCACGCGCCTAGCCAATCGGGCCGGCGCGGACCTTTTCGTTTCAATCCATCTTAACTGGAGCCCCAACTCCGCTACCAACGGTATCGAGGTCTATTACCTTAACAACACCACCGATCGCGCAACGATTCGGCTCGCGCGGATGGAAAATTTATCCGGCGCAAGCGATAGCATGGCCGGCAAGTCCGACTTAAACTACATCCTGAGCGACTTGCGGCAGAACGATAAGGCGGCCGCGTCGGCGACATTGGCGGAGATGATCGATACGCAAAGCGCAACCAATCTGCGCGACGAGTTTGGAGCGGCCGTTCACGTGCTCGGAGCCAAGCGAGGCCCCTTTTACGTGTTGGTTGGCGCCGACATGCCTGCGGTGCTGATCGAATGCGGCTTTCTGTCGAATCCGGCGGAAGCCGAGCGCCTGGCCACGCCGCAATACCAGGCGCAGATGGCACAAGCTATCGCGGGGGCTGTGGTTCGCTACCTGAACCAGGAGGCGGCGCAGGGAACTCTGTGAGCGATCTCTCAAGCGAGATAGCCGCCGAAATCGGTGGAACGACTGAGAACCTGCCCGATCAGGATTGGCTCGCCTCGGAGTTCGAATCGGGCCGCTCTCTTGGCCAAACCTCGCGCGAGTATCTGCACCGCGTGCGCGAAGTACTCAAACGACGCCACCTGGCGGGCGCCAGCGGAACCGCCATCGTTACCGAACTGACCGCCGCCACCGACCATCTGCTGCGTGCGCTCTATCAATGGGCGGACGCGGAGAGAGGACGGCGTTATCCGCGTCTCAATCAATGTGTGGCGATCGTTGCGCGCGGCGGCTACGGGCGCGGCGAGCTAAATCCATATTCGGATATCGATCTGTTGTTCCTGCACGATTGGAAGCCGGGACCGTACGTCGAGATCGTTGCCGAAACTATCCTGCACGCGCTGTGGGACGCGGGGATGGTGGTCGGCAGCGCGATGCGCAACGTGAAGGAATGCGTGCGGATGGCCGGCAACGACCTCAAAGAGAAAACCGCGGTCATCGATTCGCGGTTTCTCGCCGGCAACGTCCAGATTTACGCCGAATTGGAAAAGGCGCGCGACAAGGACGTGCTTGAGCGCAATCAGCAGAAATTCTTCAAAGCCAAGCTCGACGAAAGCCGCGAGCGACATTCTCATTACGGCGATTCGGTTTATCTGCTCGAGCCCCAGATCAAGGAGGGCGAGGGCGGGCTGCGCGATCTGCATACCGCGCTCTGGCTGGCGAAGGTCAAATATCGCGCTCATTCACTCGAAGATCTGGTTCAGAAGGCGGTAATCACCGAGAACGAGCTGAAGGAAGTCAAACGCGCGCGCGATTTTTTGTGGCGAGTGCGCAACTCGCTGCACTTCTTGAGCGGGCGTCATTTCGACCAGCTCACCTTCGAGTATCAGGAAGCGATCGCGCCGATCATGGGGTTTACCGGCGAGGGCGATATCACCGCGAGCGGCGCGCTGATGCGCGCTTATTATCAGCAGGCCAGCACGATCCATATGTTTGCGGAGGGACTGATCGCGCGCGTGATCGAGCCCGGGCCCACGCGCTATTTCCGGCGCGGATTCAGCCGTCAAATTCGTCCCGGCGTGGTTATCCAGGGCAAACTGCTGGCGGTCGCGCAGACTGATTTTTTCGAGCGCGACCCGCTGAACCTGGTGACGATTTTTGCCGACTGCCAAGCGCATGAAGTCGAGCTGGCGGGGGCCACCTATCAGCTAGCGCGGGATAACCTGTTCCGTATCGACGATGCTTTTCGACGCGATCAACGAAGCGGCAAGGCGCTGATGGCGATCTTGAGCGGCCATAAACGTGTGGCCGAGACTCTCGAGTCGATGCATCGCGCGGGGGTGCTCGGCGCGCTGATCCCCGAGTTCGGCAATCTCTATGCGCGCGTGCTGCACGACCTCTATCACGTGTACACCGTCGATCGGCACTGCCTCGCCGCGGTGCGCGAGTTGGAGCGGCTGTGCGCGGGCGAATACAGGGAAACCGCCCCTGTGCTGACCGAAGTCGCGCACGAGATGGATCGGTTGCCGCTGATTTTCCTCGCGCTTCTGCTTCACGATATCGGCAAAGGCCATGGCCACGACCATCATGAACGCGGCGCGGTATTGGCTGCCGAAGTGGCCGGCCGCCTGGGACTCGATAGTGAGCAGGTTGATCTGGTTGCCTTCCTGGTGCGCCAGCATCTGCTGATGTCGCAGATCTCGCAAAAACGAGATCTCGAAGACGAAGGCATGGTGGCGGAGTTCGCACGGACAGCCGGCTCAATCGATCGTCTCAAGGCGCTGTACCTGTTGACCTTCGCCGACATGAGGGCGGTCGCGCCGAAAGTCTACAACAATTGGCGTGATTCGCTTTTGAGCGACCTGTACATGAAAGCGCTGCGCGTGCTCGAGCAAGGCGATCGCGAAGCGGTGCATCCCGCGCGTCGCCTGGAACTGGTGAAAAATGGGCTGCGCGCGCAACTCGCAGCCGCGGGTAATCCGCCGGATGCGATCGAATTGTTTCTGCAACGGATGCCGGATCGTTACTTCCTGACCGCACCCGAAAGCGACCTTGCGTTCCATTTCGATCTGATGCGGCGGCTGGGCGACGACCCTCTGTCCTGCCACCATCGCCATTTCCCTGAGCGTGAATTCAGCGAATTTTTCGTTCTGAGCCACGACCAGCGCGGTCTGTTTTCGAAAATCGCGGGCGTGCTCACGGCCAACCACTTGAACATCCTGTCCGCGCGCATCACCACCGCCGCCGACGGCACCGTGCTCGACGTCTTTCGCGTTTCGCACGCGCGCGGGATGGCGCTCGAAGAAGAGCGCTGGGAGCGGGTCGATCGCGATTTGCGTGCGGTGCTCACTGGCAGACAACCGGTTGAGGAACTCGTCGAGCGCGCTCATCGCTCTGGAATAGCGAAGCGGCCCTTCATCCAGCGCGTGCCGACACAGGTTACGGTCGACAATCGCGCATCCGAACAATTCACCGTGGTCGACGTCTTCACCCAGGATCGCCTGGGGCTGCTGTTCGAGATTACTCATACGCTGTTCGAGCTCGGCCTGCAGATTCATCTGGCTCGCATCTCGACCAACGCCGACCAGGCACTTGACGTTTTCTACGTCAGCGACCTGGAAGACGCGAAGATCACCGACATCGCGCGCCTGCGCGAGCTGCGCGAAACGCTGGTCGCCAAGCTCGACGTCAAACCGGCGGAGCGTGCCGTAAGTTGAAGCTTATCGGCGGAAACTCCACTCAGGGCGCGGCGCGGGAAGCTGCAGATCGCGAAACCTCACCCGCGCTGGGCGCGCGCGCATCTCAAGCGTCGAGCTGGGACGACGCGATCGATCGTCATCTTGCGCGCCTCGCGGTTGAGCGCGGCCTTTCACGCAACTCACTCGACGCCTACGGACGCGATCTCGCCGATTTTGCACGCTTCTGCGCCGAGCACGAGATCGAGCCGGATTCGCTCGATGCCTCTGTGTTGATTACCTATCTGGAGAGCCTGGCAGCGCGCGGCCTGGGCCCGAGCAGCCAACGCCGATATCTAGCCAGCGTACGCGGACTCGCGCGCGAATTGGTCGCACGCGGCGTGCTCTCGAAAGATCCGACGGTCGCAGTCAAGCTGAGACCGCATCCCCGGCCTCTGCCGCGGACGCTCGCGCTGAAAGATATCGAGATGCTGCTGGCGGCGATCGACGCCGAGACACCGCGCGGCGCGCGCGACCGCGCGATGCTGGAGCTGGCGTATGGCAGCGGCCTTCGAGTGTCGGAGTTGATGGGGCTGGCAATGAATCAGCTCCATCTTTCCGCCGGACTACTGGCGGCGTTCGGCAAGGGGAACAAGGAACGCCTCGTGCCGGTTGGCGGAGCTGCGCGGCGAGCGCTCAAGCTTTACCTCGGC
>DATJOQ010000232.1:0-3117 GCA_035506935.1 Binataceae bacterium (SeqCode)
CTGGCCGGCGTGATACGTCTGGTGCACTGGAATTACGCCACAGACGGATATCGACTGACGGCGAAAGATATAGATCCCGCAACGGTGCGCTACGTGCGACGCGTATTTGCGTTAGTGCCGATACTGTACATTGTGGCGGGCGCATCGGCGTGGATGAGTCCGGCCGTCGCGCTTATTAGCTTCGCCCTGATACCACTACTCTATGTCATCCCTTCCCGGCAGACCCGTTACCTTACTTCGCTCAGGCGCTACTCATCCGATTAGCTACTGGTAAAGCTCCGTTCGGCGTTTGAATATCGAAAGTGTTTCTAGTAAGTATGAGCAATCCCGGGACCGGCGCAGACGGGAGAGGACTATCCAACCGGGCAAGCTAACGTTCGAAAATTAGAATTGGTGAGGTCCCCGGGGGGGAACCGGCAACGGTTGACTGCGACACGATCTCAAGACTCCGTTCCTGCAAAACTACATTCGAAGCGAACTTGGCCCAAGCGCAGCGCGGACGCGGTCACAGGCAACTGGTGGCTCGAGGCGGCGCTGGTCGCGATCGCCGCGATCCTGTTCGGCGTCGTTTTCAGCTTGCCGCTGTTTCATGGCATGTCAGGCGCAGGGATGGAGGGCGATTGGGATTTTTTCGGCGAAAAGATCTGGGCGGCCGCGCGGACCATCGCTTACTATCATCAATTTCCGATGTGGGATCCCTATAGATGCGGCGGCACGCCGCTGTTTGCGGATCCGTTCTTGCCGCTGCTGTCGCCGCTTGCCATCCTGCGCGTGATTTTTCAGCCGATGGTCGGGCTGCGGTTCGAGGTGCCGGTCTACCTGGCGATCGGATGGGCGGGCGGATATTTTCTGGGCCGCGTGGTCGGGATCGGGCGCCTCGGAGCAATCGCCTGTGCGTCGATCTATCCGGCGAGTTCGTGGTTCTTTCTGCACTTCACCATCGGCCACTTCAACTTCATGCCCTTCCTCTACGTTCCATGGCTGATAGCGCTGATCTGGCTCGCTCGAGCCGATCGGATCATCGCACTGTCGGCGCTGGGTGGGATGCTGGCGACGTTGATCTTTTTCGAAAGCGGCCCGACCGTCGCGGTGTTCACCGCACCTTTACTCGCGATTTTGGTGATTTGGCTCGTTGCGGCGCGCCGGGAGCCCTGGCCGCTGCTCGTCGCGATCGGAATCGCGCTCTTCGCCGCCGGCTTCTCCGCGATCAAGCTGTTGCCGACGCTGGCGCTGGTTTCCTCGCGGCTGGTCGGATCTCCCGAGTCCGATTCAATCTCAACCCTGATCCACGCTCTATTTTCCCGCAATCAGGACAGCCATATCCATCTGCCCGGCACTTTCTGGGGCTACTATGAATATGGCGCGTACGTCGGCGTATGGTTTGCGGCGTTGGCTGCGGTTGGGCTGATGGCGTGGCCGCGGCGCGCGCTGACGTGGGCATTCGCCGCTGTAGCCCTCTTCGCGATGAGCGCCGGAAGCTTCGCCTGGTGGGCGCCCTGGGCGATGCTTCATCACCTGCCTCCCTTCAGCTCAGAGCACGTGCATCCGCGCTTTCTGATCCCATTCACGCTGTGTCTCGGCGTGATGGCCGGATTTGGCGCGGATTTTATCGGCAGACTCATGCGGCCGTTGGGAGCGATAGTAGCAGCGGCAATCATCTTGATTGGTATCGTCGACGCAAGGCAGGTCAGTGTTTCGAATCTGTATTTCGACACCCACGAGGTTCCGAGCGATCTCCCGCCCGTTGCGCCCTTTCGCCAGGTCTGGAACGAATCTGACCACGGGATGCTGACCACAATCGTGGGCAACCTGGGTGCGGTCAATTGCTGCACGCCGCTGACGCAACCACAGTTCCCCACAGGCTCTAATCAGGCCGATTATCGCGGTGAGCAATATCTGGTCGGCTCGGGGCAAATCAGTTTGATCGATTGGTCGCCCAATCGGCTGGTCTACCAGGTTAGCGCGACCGATCGGGCGCGGCTTGTTGTGAACCAAAACTTCGATCCGGGATGGCGTCTGCGCGAAGGCACGGGAGATCTGGCAGCTTTCAACGGGCTGCTCGCGGTGAACATTCCGCGCGGAGAGCAGCGCGTGGTCCTGGTTTATCGCGCGCCCTGGTTTGTAGTAGGCGCGGCGATTTCAGCAGTCACCCTCATCCTCGCAATCGCGCTCTGTTGGTTCGAACTGCGCGGGGATGGCGCGGCGCTGCGGTCGCGGCCAGCGGCTGATAGTCCCACGGACGATCTCAATCCTGAAGACGAAACTGAGCCGCGCGCGACGGCGGCGCGCTGACCGCACTGCTGCCGGCGTCATCTCCTTCATTTCTAGGGCCTATTTTCTAGTCTGAACCTGGCCTCAATGGCGACATCTATGTGGCAATCGCTGGCTGTTGGCCGCGCGCGAGAAAAGCTATCCTCGTCGAGAACTTCCACGTAACGTCTGCTTCGCTGTTACGTAGGTTAAAACTCGCTGGATCGAGTGAAATCTTGCCCTTGTGAGCGTGGGCCGCTCGGCGGCGGAAGAATGTCATGGATCGGGATGAGAGGTGAACAGGTAATGACGAGCGAATCTGCCGGCAAGCTGCGCCGTTTGAACTACAAAGACTGGACACTGGTCTCGCTTGCGGGATGTGCCGCCGTGGCCTTCGCGTTTTGGGCGTGCGGCTCGGGCGGCAGCAGCGCGCCCACGACGCTTATCAATAAGGGGCTGTGGGTTGCGAACAGCGGCGCCGCTACGGTGCCAGAGTTCGTTAACGTTCAGACCGCGGTCACGGGTATCAGCACGCCCGTGCCGCACCTGACCAATCAAAGTCCTGTTTTCTTTTTACCGCAGGACACGGTGTTCGATACCTCCGGTAATCTGTGGGTGATTGAGGGCGTGGGTACGATGGGTAATACCGCCGGAGGGGTTTTCGAATACACTAACACTCAGATCAAATCGCTTCTCTCGGTCAATAAGCCGAATCCCAATTTTTCCATTGTTAATTCGAATGGCCTGCCCGGATTTGTTTTTCCCCGGTTCGGCGTGTTCGATTCCTCCGGCAATCTCTATGTCTCCGATTCAACGCTCAACGTGATCTTCAAGTTCACCGCGCAGCAGTTGATACTGCCCACGCCG
>DATJOQ010000233.1:0-6017 GCA_035506935.1 Binataceae bacterium (SeqCode)
ATCATCGGCGACGGCAGGGTCGAAACGTTGCCGTTGCCGAAGTTCCAGTAGTAGGAGACGACCCCCGCGTCGAGCGGGTCAACCACGTCGGCGAAGGCTCCGACCGTGAGCGGCGCGATTCCGTAGGGAGGATAAACAAACAGCGACAGCGACAGCGGGGTCGCGTTTCGGATCATGCTGCCGCTTTGTGTTGGAGTGGAGTCTGGCGCCGTCTCTTGCGCGACCGCCGGCGAGACAAAGACGAGCACCACGGTCAGCAGCGCACCCAACGCCGCGCGGACAGCGCTCGTCATCGCGCTTGTTGTACTGGATTTGAATGACCGCTCATCATGCATTTCGTGACGCCCACCGCACCGACACCTGCAACTGATACCTACTGCATCACCACGCCGCCGTCGGGATGGAGAATCGAGCCGGTATAGTAACGGCCCTCTTCACTGGCAAGGAACAACGCGGTGTTGGCGACGTCGATCGGCTCACCCATTTTTCGCAATGGCACTCGCGCGAGCATCTGAACCAGGTGCTCGGTGCCGCCCTCGATTCCCTTGGTCATCGGCGTGTCGATAAATCCGGGTCCGATCGCGTTGACTGTGATATTGAAGCCCGCCAGTTCGAGCGCGAGCACTCTGGTCAGCATCCAAACTCCCGCCTTGCTAACCGAATATTCACCGATTCCCGGCGTGGGCAGCTTGGCCGCACCCGACGCGATATTGATAATCCTGCCGCCCTTGCCGGCCTGTATCATGACGCGCGCCGCCGCGCGGTCGGTCAAAAACACGCCGTCAAGGTTGACGGTCAGCACCGCGCGCCAGTCGGCGAATGGCTTATCGCTCAGCATCTGCGGTCTCAAGCCACTGCTGCCATAGCGCGCGTGCGAGATTCCGGCCGACGCCACTACGATGTCGACTCCGCTTAGCTCCCTGGCCGCCCGCTCGACCATCGCGTCGACTTGCTGCTCGTCAGCGACGTCCACCTGATGCGCCAGCGCCGAGCCGCCGCTTTTGATAATCGTCTGGGCGGTCTCTTCGGCAGGCTCGAGGTTGCGATCCGCGACCATCACCGCCGCGCCTTCCTCGGCGAAACGCATCGCGATCGCGCGTCCGATTCCGCTCGCTCCGCCGGTGATCAACGCTTTTTTGCCGCCCAGTCTCGATGCCATCCAACGCTCCCTTCTCGTGCTCGACTTTTAAGCTTCTTCACTATAGTGCCGCCGAGACGCAGCGGCTACACGGGAGTCGCGCCGCCGGGACGCTCCGGCGCGTCGTCGCCGAATTGTGAATTTATCATGCGATTAGGAACCTTTATTCGCATAAAGGCGTCTTCTTCCCAGAGCTAAACGAAGCAGACATGTGTCAAACCTCTCAATCTTCGTGTATATGCCACTTGCACAGTCGGTTTAACGATTAAGGAGGATAAATTATGCGGCGCCTTTTATGGTCGCTGTCGATAGCAATCTCGATCTTATCGCTCACCCTAACGGCCGCCGCTCAGGAGAGCACCGGACAGGTGATGGTTCCTGAGTCGAGCATCGCAAAACCGGGCGACCTCGGTGTGCGCGCGCGTACCAACGTGAGCATTCTGGTTCCTTTCGCAAAGCATGGTGCCCCTCCATTTCCCGGATACTTTTTCGAGACCCCGGCATCTATCGCATGCGTTTACGAACTAGTCTCGTCCCTCGAATTTGGATGCAATCCGAACAAGACCACGCTGAATCCGAGCGGTGGTTCGCGCACCATCGCGGTGGTCGACGCGTATGACGATCCGACGGCGTCGCTTGACCTCGGCCGCTTCTCCAAGCAGTTCGGCCTGCCCAAGGCAAAGTTCTCGGTTGTGTACGCCAACGGCGGCATTCGACCGCCGGTCGACCCCACCGGAGGCTGGGAGCTGGAGGAATCGCTCGACATCGAATGGACGCATGCGATGGCGCCCAAGGCCAAAATAATCCTGGTCGAGGCGCGGTCCAACACGCTCGGTGATTTGCTCCAGGCCGAGGACGTCGCGAGCAAGCTGGTTGCCTCCAGCGGCGGCGGCGAAATTTCCAACGGATGGGGCGGCGACGAATTCCCCGGCGAATCGTTCTTTGATTCTCATTTCACCAAGAAGGGCGTGGTGTACGTCGCAGCGTCCGGCGATGCTCCCGGAGTTGAGTATCCCGCGAGTTCGCCCAACGTGGTGGGCGCCGGTGGAACCAGTATCATGCGCGACCCGACCAGCGGCGCCTTCCAGGGCGAAACCGCGTGGCAGCTCACCGGCGGCGGACCCAGCGTGTTCGAGGAGCGTCCGACTTACCAGGACGTGATTTCGGGAATCGTCGGCGACGTTCGCGGCACTCCCGATATATCCCTTGATGGCGATCCGAACAGCGGGGCCTGGGTCTATGACAGCAATCCGATCATGGGCGAGGTGGGATGGTTTATCGTTGGCGGCACCAGCCTGTCGTCAGCGGCGCTGGCCGGAATCATCAACTCTGCTGGGAACTTCTATTCGTCGACCAACGCCGAGCTAACCGTGGTCTACGATAATTTGGGCAACGACGACGATTATCGTGACATCACCACCGGCACCTGCGGGCTCTATATCGCTTATGAAGCGGTGATGGGATGGGATTTCTGCACCGGCGTCGGGAGCGCGATCGGCCTGAACGGTAAATAAATTCTCGCGGGCGTATCAGATGCAAAAAAGGCCCTGCCGTCGGCAGGGCCTTTTGTTTAGCTTGAGTCCGCGTCGCCAGACGCCGCCGCTACACGCGATACAGCCATTCACTCAGATCGAACAGCAGCGATTGCCCGTCGGAGAGCAGCAGCGTTTTGGGCGAGCGCCTGACCTGCAGCGAAGCCAAGTCGACCTCGCGCGGCAGCACGTAGATGATATCGCCGGCCGAGAGCGATACAATGCGCACGCGCTCCTCAGCACGCCGTTCGGTACCCGCAACTTCGTAGGGATTGATGTGATAAGCGTATCCGCGCAGCCGCACCACGCCGCCCTCGTAGTCTTCGACCACGCCGATGAACAGCCGAGTGTTGTCGTCGCGGAACAGTTTGCGATCGACCACCAAGACTCGATCGCGCGTCTGCACTAACGCCATCGGCATCCCTCCGTCGACGCGGTCTGAGGGCCGGCCGCGTCCCTCGTCGCACGAAAGAATCTTACGCCATCGCCGAGTTCACGTAGAAGTGGTTCACTGCTCGTCGTGGGACTGCTCCTGAGGAGGCTCCTCGTCTTTACCTTCTGCCCTTATCATGTACGCGTTCTGCTCGGGGCCAAAACAGGAACAGGCCGGCGTGGTCGCAAGCAATTCGAGCGTATAGCCCTCCGGGATAGCCTGCCCTCGGCAGATCAGCATCCGATGGCCAGCGGGAATCTGAATCTCCGACTCGCAGCGATCGCCGCACGCAGATTCGTGGATACTCTTGGTTATGACGGTGCCCTGAGGTGGATTGCGATTCATGCACATCGTAACCGCCTCGCCCGGAGCGCTCGGAATCCCGATAACCTTCGGATTCGGCGTGGCGTTCGGAACCGGGGTGAAGCGATAACCGGGCGGCAGGATTCCCATGATCCCGCTTTCCGGTCGAGGCTGAAACTGATTGGGATTCGCGCCCGGGGCACCATAGGCGCCCTGCCCGTTGTAATTGCCCTGTCCGTTATAGCTGCCCTGCCCGTTATAGCTGCCCTGTCCGTTGTAACCGCCTTGCCCTCCGTTCATGTTCGGCTGAGCTCCATACCCTGGCGGCTGCCCGTACCCCTGCGGAGATCCATATCCGGGCGGAGGACCGTAGCCGCCCGGCGCTCCGTAGCCGCCCGGCGCCCCATAGTTGGGCGGTGATCCGTTCGGGTTAACATTGGTTTGCGCAAGAGCGTTGGTAGCTCCGGCCAAGCAGGCGAGACAGAGAAACGTAACGATCAGCTTTTGCGTCATGCTGGATTTCTCATCCGCGATTCTTTCGAAAGGGCATCTGCTTATCAAGCTCGCAGACATGCCCTTTCTTCGCCAGTGAACCCACTGTTAATATTTAGCGTTTAACGGCACCACGGATTTCCACGTATGCTCAGCCTGGACGGACTATGTAAATACTTCGGCGACCGCGCCGTGTTCGACCACGTCAACTGGTCGATGGGCGACGACGACCGGGTCGGGCTGGTGGGCCTCAACGGCGCCGGCAAGTCCACTCTGCTCAAGCTGATCGGTGGCGTAATCGAACCCGACGCCGGCCGCATCAGCCGCCCCCAGCGCACTCGCGTCGGCTATCTCGCGCAGGATACCCCTGACATCGGCGGACGTTCGCTGATAAGCGAAACTCTCTCTGCGCTTGGCGAAATCGAGGCGCTCGATTCCGAGCGCCGCCGGCTCGAAACCGTGCTCGCCGAGCAGACCAGCGGGCCGGAACACGACGCCGCGCTGGCGGAGCTCGGCGAGGTGCTGAGCGAACTCGAGCGTCACGATTTCTACACCGCCGAGAGCCGCGCCGAGTCGGTGCTGTTCGGACTTGGCTTCAAGCCTGAAGATCTAACGCGCGACGTGGCGGAATTTTCCGGCGGAATTCGCATGCGCGTCGGGCTCGCGAAGCTGCTGCTTCAGCGCCCTGACTTCCTGATGCTCGACGAGCCCACCAACCATCTGGATATCGAGGCGCGCAACTGGCTCGAAGATTACCTCGCCGACTATCCCGGCGGTATCATCATGGTGTCGCACGATCGTTATTTCCTCGATCGGGTGACCAGACGCACGGCCGAAGTCGCGCGGGGCAAGTTGACCGAATATCGCGGCAGCTACTCATCGTACCTCGTCCAGCGCGAAGAGCGCTTTCAGCTCGAACTCGCGGCCTATCAGAAGCAGCGCGAGGAACTCGAGCATATCGAAGCCTTCATCAGCCGCTTCCGCTACCAGGCGAGCAAAGCCAAGCTGGTGCAAAGCCGTATCAAGCAGCTCGAGAAAGTCGAGCGCCTCGAGCCGCCGGTCGGCTCCGAGAAGCCACCGGCGATCAACTTCCCGCGATGTGAGCGCAGCGGGCGGCAGATTTTCCAGCTTCGCGGCGCGGTGAAGCGCTACGGCGAGCTAACGGTTTACGACGGAATCGATTTCGTGATCGAGCGCGGCGCGCGGCTGGCGCTAGTCGGACCAAACGGCGCGGGCAAGTCAACGCTGATGAAGATCCTCGCAGGGGTCGAGCCGCTCAGCGCGGGCGAACGAACCGTCGGGCACAACGTCGAAATCGGCTATTTCGCGCAGGATCTCGGCGATGCTCTCGATTACGACAAGAATGTTCTCCAGGAACTGAGTGATAGCTCGCAAGCACTAACCACTGGCGAGATTCGGGGATTGCTTGGTGCGATGCTGTTTTCCGGCGACGACGTGCTCAAGCGTACCGGCGTGCTTTCCGGCGGTGAGCGCGGCCGCCTGGCACTGGCCAAGGTGCTGGCTCATCGCACCAACTGCCTGCTGCTCGACGAGCCGACCAACAACCTCGATATCGTCGCCAAGGACACCCTGCTCGAAGCGTTGCGCCGCTATCAGGGAACGGTGGTGATCGTCAGCCACGATCGTTATCTGCTGAACGAGCTCGTGACCGAGGTAATCGAAGTCGGCCAGGGACACGCGATTCGCTACCTCGGCAACTACGATCAATACCTCGCGAAAAAGGAACAGATGGAATCGGCTAGCGCGCCCGTCAAAGCCCAACAGACGGCTGCGAAGGTCGCGGTTCCGAGCAAAGCCGACGGCGCTTCGCGCAAAGACGCTAAGGATACGCGAAGCCAAAACGGCAAACCGCCCGCTGCGCGTGAAGCGAATCGCGCACGGCCCGCCAATTCTCAAAAGCGCAAGCAGCTCGAAGCGGGAATCGAAGCCAAAGAGGCAGAGCGCGCTGTTCTGGCCGCCGAGATGAACGACCCGAACTTCTACCTCGCGCGCAAGGACGCCGATCACCTAATCGCGCGCTATGAAAGTCTCGGCCGCGAAATCGAGCACCTCTACGCCGAGCTGGTCCAGTACGAGGAACCAGCGAGCGGCTGATCGC
>DATJOQ010000234.1:0-3268 GCA_035506935.1 Binataceae bacterium (SeqCode)
TGATGAAGCAGGGCGGAAGAGCGCCGGGCTTGACCGCGAGCAGCGGGCTCATGCGCGGATCCGTCAGTGCTTCGGGATATCGGGCTCCAATGTAGGCGCGCACCAAGCCTTCCTTCATCGGGTTGCTCGACTTTCGCTCCAGCAGCGCGGAGAAGTCGAAGACACCGTAGATCAAAACTCCTGCGCTGAAGCGTGGAGCTTCCGGATCGGTCGACATCGCCGTCAGCGCCGCGGCGGTCAAGTTGCCGCCTGCTGAGTCGCCGCCCATCGCGATCCGGTTCGCGTCGCCGTTCCATCGCTGCGCGTTTGCGGCTGTCCATTTGGCCGCGAACACACAGTCGTCGAATCCTGCTGGAAACGGATTCTCAGGCGCCAGGCGATAGTCGACATTTATCGTCAGGTAACCGGCCGCCGCGAATTGTCCGGCGAGCTGGCGATGGGTCTTGGGACTGCAGGCGATCCACGCTCCCCCGTGCAAGTAAATCATCACCGGATGCGGTCCTGGCCCTTTCGGAACCAGAATGTCGGCGTGCAGCCCCGGGCGCAATTCGACGTCTTCGTGGATAGCACCGATTTCCGGCATGTGATTGTTGAAGCGCTCAAGGAATGACTCCAGTCCGCTGCGTAGCTCCGTTAGCGAAGGCGGTATCCGGGCCACGAGATCGTTCCATTCCTTGATCGTGGCGCGCTCAGCTTCGGTGAGCATCGATAGTTCTCCCGCGATTGTAAATGTGAGCCGGCGGGCGCCGGCGATAATGCCATGACTCGAATCGAATCCGGCCAGCGCACAAACAAGTTGATAGATTTCGCGGCCGGCCGAACTCACGCCATCAAATCCGGCTCGGATTCTTTCCCGACGAGCAGCAGCGTACTACATTCGCTTTGCGGTGCTAAAGCGATCCGTCGATTCGAGGGGGATTTTGACTGCGCCCGGGAATTCCCGTTGACGCGAGCGGCAAATGAAAGCAAAAGAGTTTATCGTTCCCAAGCGCCTCAACCTCGACTCCGTCTCGAAGTTTCCGGAGGTGGGTTTGACTGAATACGAGGAAGAGCTCAAACCGTTGCAGCGAACGCTGCAATCGATTCAGCAGGCTTACCTCGGCACGCCGGAAAGAGCGGTGATCGTACTCGAGGGATGGGATGCCGCGGGCAAGGGCGGCGTGGTGCGTCGTTTGGGGTGGATGCTGGATCCCAGAAGCTTCAAGGTACATCCGATCGCGGCTCCGTCGGCGCAGGAACTCGCCCAGCATTACCTTCAGCGCTTCTGGAACCGGCTTCCCGAGCACGGGCAAATCGTGGTGTTCGATCGATCGTGGTACGGCCGCGTGCTGGTCGAGCGGGTCGAAGGCTTCGCCGCGCGGGAGGTGTGGAGAAGAGCCTATCGGGAGATCAATGACTTCGAGCGTGTGCTGATTGAAGACGGTACGCGGTTGGCGAAGATCTTCCTGCACATCACTCCCGAGGAGCAGATGCGCCGTTTCAAGGATCGTCTGACTAATCCGCGCAAGCGTTGGAAGCTCTCATCCGAGGATTTTCGTAACCGCGCGCGATGGAGCGACTACGTATCGGCGATCGAGGAAATGATGGCGGAGACCTCGAGCAAAGAATCTCCCTGGTACATCGTGCCGGCGAACAACAAATCTTACGCAAGACTCGCCGTGTTCAGCATCCTGGCGGATCGATTCGGCAAGGGTTTGGATTTGGAGCCGCGGCCGCTGGATCCCGACGTGGCAAAAGTCGCGGCTAAAGTGATTGGTTCGCGAAGCCTTAAGAAAGAGACCGTCGAAAAGGACTAGACGATCGCGAGCCAGGCAGGAGGTCACCCAGCTATGGCAGAGATAGGACTGTTCGAAACGATACACTCGGCACGGGCGCTTAGGCGGTTTAGACCCGATCCGATTCCCGACGAGATAATCACCAAGGTGCTCGATGCGGCGATTCGCGCTCCGTCTGCGGGTGATTCACAACACTGGTCATTTATTGTGGTTCGCGATCCCGAGCAGCGGCGGAAGATCGGTGCGATCTACAGCAAGGCGTCAAAGGTTATTGGCTGGTTCTACACCGGAAGCGAACGTCCCGCGCATATGGATGAAGTGCAGTTCCGCCGATTCATCAACTCCGGCACTTATCTTTGGGAGCATATGCACGAAGCGCCGATATTATTGGTCGCCTGCCTGCGGCCTCGTGCGAGGTCGGCTGATGGCATGCCGCCCGAGTTACTGACGCAGTATCGGAAAGCGATCCCGGACCTCGCGCGTATGGACGGCGCAAGCATCTATCCCGCGGTACAGAATATCATCCTTGCCTGCCGCGCTCTCGGACTGGGCACCGTGCTGACCACCAATCACGTGGTCTATGAAGATGAACTCAAGGCCTTGTTAGGGATTCCCGCCGAGGTGCACACGTATGCGCTGATGCCGATCGGTTATCCGCGCGGAAAATTCGGTCCCGTCAAGCGCCGGCCCGTGAACGAAGTCGCTCATCTCGACCGCTGGAGTAATTACTGGCCTGGCTGAGCGGACGTCACCCTTTCGAATATCGCTCAGCGGAAGCCTGATTCGAAGATTCATTTGCCGCCAGAGTTGCGGGTTGATCCAAATCGCAACTCGTTCTTCATCTCGCGCTAACTGAGCCTTCATCCCGAACTAATTGAGCCTTCATCGTGGACCAACAATTGATCGCTACGCTACGCCCCGCTCGTTTCTTCAGTTCGATTCGGGCGCGGGATACCACACATGGCGCAAGCGATCCTTCCGCGAACGTTCGGTGCGCGCACACGCAGGGGTAGTGCGCGGTTAATAGCGGGCTTCGCCGCGGCCACGATACTCGGCGCAACCGGAACAGCAGCTCTTGCCGGCTCGATCGAAGACGAGGAGTTCAGACAATATTTTCCGCGATAATTTCCCAATCAATTTGCGAATAATTTGATTGTTCGCCGAAACTTGAACAGCGTTATCGATCCTCGAAAGCAGAACCGAAGGTCTTGTTGGGCCTTCGGATTCTCCGTTAAGGATTCTTCACCAAAACGTCAAACTGATTCGCGCCGAAGCTGAAACCGTGACCACGACCTGTTCGCTCTTTTGATGTAGTGCATCGATTTCAAAATTAGTTCGGCTTCGGGCAATAGGCACCGTGGTTTCCTTGACGTAGCCACAGTCACCGCGTGTAATGAACTCTTCGCGCCTTAGCTGAGTGCCCTTTCGCGCCACAGTTGCTCAAACGGCGAGCATCTCGTTAACAGCGGCTCGGTTGAAACGCGTTTTGAAGT
>DATJOQ010000235.1:0-2680 GCA_035506935.1 Binataceae bacterium (SeqCode)
AAAAAGCAGTGCGCTTGCACAACGCGCCCCCGCTGATCTGCGCAAGAGGCCTTGGGTTGTCATTCAGAGCGTAGGCTTTGCGCAGCGAGGAATCCCGGATTTTCGCGGGTTGAATCGCTTCGGGGCGACTTCGGACTCAGCGCAAATTACGACGTCAACGACCCAAGGAATTTCTCGATCAGCTCGTTAACTTCGAGTGGCTTCTCGGTCGTGACGTTATGGGCGGCGTCGGCGAGAATCTCAAGCTTCGGAGGGTGAGGCATTCGGGCCTGGATAAGCTCCAAATCCGAAACGGGCGTGTTTTCGTCATCGGCGCCCGCGATTATCAGGGTGGGCTTTTTGATACCGCCGATCTGATCGCGCAGATCCACTTCGCTGCACGCCCTCAGATCGGTATAGCGCACGCGCGGGTCGGTCTTGATCTGCTCGCCCCAGGATTCCCGGATCGCGGCGAAGTTGTCGGTGACGGTCTTGGGTGAAAACCCCATCGTGACGAAGGCCTGCGGCGCACGTCCCTGGACGACCGCCTTGAATCCGTTCAGCCGCTCAGCCGGGATGTTGAATTTGGCCGCGGTCGCGATTAGCACCAAGCCGGCCACCAAATGCGGATAGCGAATCGCGAGATCCATCGCGATCGCCCCGCCCATCGAGCGCCCCACCATGATCGCGGGCGCTAATCCCAGTGTCTCCGCAAAGGCCGCGACGAAATCGGAGTATTGCTGAATCGAGGCGCATCCTTCGACCCCCGCCGAGCGCCCGTGCCCGGGAAGGTCTAGCGCGACCGGGCTGTGCAAGGCGCCGAGGTAATCCACCTGGTTGTGCCAGCTATTGCCATTGGAGCCGGCGGCGTGAAGGAAAATCATCCGATGGCCGCGCGAGAAATCCGGCGTGACGTCGGGCAGGGTGGTGTTGCCGACGTAATAAAAGTAGGTGGCCTGTCCCTGGATTTCGACGTATTTGGTAGGCATGGCAGCGAAACTTTCGTGCTCGATTGACTTCTAGCGATTAGCTTTCGCTGTTGTCAAATTAAGCGCGCGCCGTGGTCGAAATTTGCCGCGTTTGGTTCAAAATTTGCGTGCGATGACGTATACTGAATTTGCAATGTTCGATTCCTCGGATGGGCTGGCGCGCAGGCGGCGGAATTTGCTGCTCGCCGTCGTTCAAGATTTTATCGCCTCTGCCGAACCGGTCGGTTCGCTGCATCTAACCTCGAAGTACAATCTTGGTGTGCGTGCCGCGACCATCCGCAGCCTGATGGCGGAGCTCGAGGTCGAAGGTTATCTTCATCAGCCGCATACCTCGGCCGGTCGCGTGCCCACCGACAAGGCGTTTCGCTTTTACGTCGATTCGATCATCCCGAATCAGCGCTACATTGGATTTCGCGAACGCACCCAGATCGAGTTTCATTATTCCGAACGGGCCAAAGATCTGAGCGAGGTGATGCGCGATACGTCGCGCTTGCTCGCGCTTTTGACCGGGCAAGCCGCGGTGGTGGTGGCTCCACGCCTCGAATCGGTGATCCTGGAGCGGGTGAATTTCGTCCGCGTGATGCGTCCGCGCCAAGTGCTGGCGATTTTCGTGGCCCAGGCCGGCAGTATCCAGAGCCGTCTGATCGAGGCCGACCAGGATTACAGCCAGGACGAGCTCGACCGCATGGCGAACTATCTGAATCGATGCATCAATGGGCAGACGATCGAGGGCGCCCGGCGCCGGATTGAGCAGGCTTTGAGCGAGGAGCGTGCACGCTACGATAATCTCGCCCGCGCCGCGCTGACGCTGGGCGATGCCGTGATCAGCCGGCCTGCGCCGGCCGAGGTCTACGTTGAGGGCAACGCCCAGGCGCTCGACCAGCCGGAGTTCTCGGACGTCAACAAGCTAAAAGATCTGCTCCGCGCGCTGGAAGACAAGACCGCGCTCCTCAATCTGCTGGAACGCAGTCTCAACGGGTTCGGCCTGATGGTTTCGATAGGGTCGGAGAACGTCGACGTCAGGCTGAGCGACCTGAGCGTGGTGGCCGCCGCCTACGCCAGCGGCGCCGCGCCGCTAGGCAGCGTAGCCGTGGTTGGGCCGGTGCGGATGGACTACGATCGCGTGATTCCGCTGGTGGATTATACCGCCAAGGCGCTGTCGCGGGTGCTCGAACCTTAACCTGTCCCGCGCGCCGAGATTTCGTTCTAAATCATTACTTTCTCGCGATTTATCTCCTGCCAATGCTGGCAGATCGCGTAATCGTGCTTAGCTTCATGGGTGAGCTTTTATGAGTTCGAGGAAACGCATGTCAGGGGAACCCAAGGATTTAGACGACGACGAACCGATCGTGCTTAAGCCGGATGAGGTAGTGGATCCTGTCGAATCTGGCGGCGCACACACCTCCGCCGAAGTTGAGAAGCTAAACACGCTTATTCAGGAAAAAGACAAAGAGATCGCGGAGCTCAAGGACAAATACCTGCGCGTGCTGGCGGATTCGGAGAACGCCCGCAAGCGTATCCGGCAACAAAGCGAAGAATCGGTCAGGATCCAAAAAGAGGCCCTGATCAGGGATTTGCTGCCGATTATCGATAATCTCGAACGGGCGGTCGACGCGGCCCGCGGCGGCGGGAACGGCAAGCCAATCGTTGAGGGCGTCGAGATGGTGCTGCGCTCGATGCATGACGTGCTGCGTAACCAGGGCGTTACTCAG
>DATJOQ010000236.1:0-2093 GCA_035506935.1 Binataceae bacterium (SeqCode)
ACATGTTGCCTAAGTTTCGAGGCTTGACTATTGTCGGATCTACTTCTCTCGCGTTTTGTTGAATGCCTGAATCATTACAAAGCCCGCGTTCGAGCTCTGACCAGAAGCTCGCGGCGATCCTCGACCAATTAGCTCGGATACGCCGAAGACTGAACGCGTTGGCGATCCAGCGTGCATTGTTCGCCAGCCTGGCCTTGTTGATCGGCGGCGGAGCTTTGCTGGTGCTCGCAGCGCTCGCGTTTGGGCCGCTGGTGTTTTTGGCTTCGGCGGTCGTGCTGGTTATTGCCTTGATCGTCACGTTGGTGCGCTCGATCAAAAGCGCATGGCGCGCGCGCGTTGACGCGATACGGACGGCGTCACTGGCGGATCGGCGAGTCGGTTTCAAAGATCGTTTGTCAACCCTGGTGGCTCTGTCGGAGCGCGGCGAAAGTTCGCTGTGGCCGTATCTGTTGGAGGAAACACTCACCCAACAGCAGGAATTCGCCGTATCGCGCGTTGAGCGTCATCGCGTATCGCAATCGATCTATGGGCTGTTTGGCTCAGGGGTGCTGGCGGCTCTCGCAGCGCTTTTCGTTCTGGCTCCGGCAGATCTGAGACTTGCAGCGAAGGCTTCGAAGCGAGGCGAAATCACGGTTCCCGCGGGCAATCTCCAGGTCCGGCCTTCAGATCCGGCGCTAGATCCCGAGGCCGCTGAAGTTACCGGCGATCCGGAGGCGATGCAGGAACTGGCCGATCGCGAGCAACAAGCCGCTCAATCCGATGCGCAGGGCAATCGTGCTGGCAGCAGCGGCAGCAGTTCCAAGCTGGTCGACAAGGCGCGTGATTTCGCGTCTGCCTTGCAAAATAAGCTCACCGGCCGAAAAGCGCCCGAGCGGCCAAAGTTCAGACTAAAATCGACTGAAGAGGCGAAGAATCGGCCCAAGTCCAAAGGCGCGCAAGAAGGCGCCGGATCGCAAAGCGATCCCGAGCGTTTGGCCGATAACGGCAATCAGCAGGGCTCGGCACAGGCGCCAAGCTCGCGCAGCGGTAATTCCTCTGAGCCGGGTGAAGAGTCTTCTCAAGATCAAGCGCCCCAATCGAAACCTAACGATCGGATGGCTAACAAGCCGATCGTGGGACAAAACAAGCCCAATTCGGGAACTGGCGATAATTTCTCCAACGGACAGTCCGAACCCGGGGGCGGCCGCAACGGAAATGGCGCGGCGTCGCACGGCAGCGGAACCGATCCGGAGCATCTGTTTGGCCGCGCGGACAAACCTCCAACGCCGAAGGACGGATTCAGCATCACGCTCGAGGCGCGGCTTTCCGAGAACGGTCCCACCGCCAGCGGTCACGGATACGTTCCGCCCAAGGTTCGCTCCAGCCTCAACAGCACTCAACAGCCCGACGAGCCGCTCACGCGCAGCGACGTGCCGGACGACGACCGCGACACCATCAAGCGAGTCTTCGAGCGATGAACGCGCCGGTGGTCGAGATGCCGGGCGTGGCGGATTTTGCTCGCACCTTTCGGCGTATCCAGAACGAGATTCATAAGGTAATCGTCGGCCATCATCAGGCGGTCGAGGAACTGCTGATCGCGTTTTTCGCCGGCGGTCACGTGCTGATCGAGGGCGTGCCGGGCTCGGGCAAGACGATGCTGGTCAAGACGCTCGGCCAGACTCTCGGCCTGAGCTTCAATCGAATTCAGTTCACCGTCGATCTGATGCCCGCCGATATCACCGGCACGCGCGTGATCGTTTCGAGCGAAGACGGACGGCGCGAATTCAGCTTCTCGCGCGGCCCGGTTTTTTGCCATCTGCTGCTTGCCGACGAGATCAATCGCGCAACCCCCAAAACGCAATCCGCGCTGCTCGAGGCGATGGCCGAGCTGCAGGTGACGGTCTCGGGCACTACCTATCAGATCCCGCCGCCGTATTTCGTGCTGGCGACGTTGAACCCGGTCGAGATGGAAGGCACGTATCCGCTGCCCGAAGCGCAGCTCGATCGCTTCCTGCTCAAGATCAAAGTGACATATCCGTCGCAAAGCGAAGAGCGCGCGATGCTCGAGCGGCATCACTCTTCGAGCGCGGCGGGACTGCTTGAGGATGCGAAGA
>DATJOQ010000237.1:0-4521 GCA_035506935.1 Binataceae bacterium (SeqCode)
CGTGACGAGTATCGGGATGAAAATTCTCGGAATGGAGCCCGGCCCCGAAGGCGGTGCGTTATTCGCAATCAAAGGACTAGGAGTAAAAGGGAAGCCCGAGCCGCGGTTCGCTGGGTGAATAGCTGAAAGCTTGTGCCTCACCGAAATGAGCAGTCAAGGAGGTCTTGCGCGCGATGCCTACCGTCGATGCTAACGGATGCAAGATGTTCTATGAGATCGACGATTACACTGATCCTTGGGTGACCGGCAAAGAGACTGTGTGGATCCAGCATGGAGTAGGGCGTAGCTCGAAGTTCTGGTACCACTGGGTGCCGGCGCTGGCTCGCGAGTATCGTGTTATCCGCCGCGACATGCGAGGTCATGGGCAGTCGTCAGCTCCGCCACCCGACCATAAATGGTCGCTTGATGAATTGGCTGAAGACATGCTCGCCTTCATGGACGCTCTGGGCCTTGAGCGGGTGCATTACCTGGGCGAGTCGATCGGTGGGATTATCGGGATTCTCTTCGCAACTCGATGGCCGGAACGTCTCAGAAGCCTCACAATATGTAATTCGCCAACTGAGCTTCGACGGGCCGAGCGTCAAGCCTCGACAGGGTCGCGCAGCTCAGTTGCGAACACGCTCGCGAACGATGGATCGCGTGGATGGGCTCGTTTGCTTATGGAACAACGAGTGATCAGCGGCAATAGCCCCGCTCACACAGAATGGGTCCTCAACGAAGTATCGAAGACTCCCGCGCACGTATTGAAGGGTATCACGCGAACTTTGGACGGCGCAGATACGAGCCCTTTGCTCCCGCAAGTCAAGGTGCCGACGTTAGTCCTTGCGCCGTCGCGAAGCCCGATCACGTGGCTGAACGATCAGATTAAGATGCGCACGCTCATTCCGAACGCCCGCATCGCGCTAGTCGAAGGCCCGGGACATGAAATCTACGTTGACTGCGCAGAGGAATGCATCGACGCATTTTTAAAGTTCATACATTCGTTGAACTGAAAGATTGATTGCATATAGATGAGGGACCTGCTCGAAGCCCTGCCCTACCTGAAGGGCATCGGCGTCTAACTTGAGAAATATATGGCTCAGGCTTTCGATCCTATTCTCAGTGAAGTAATGCGCCACGAGCTCATCTCCGCGTCCGAGGAGATGAACATCACGATGAGGCAGACGACGCGCTCGATCGTCGCCAAAGAGGCTGGTGACTATTCCGCAGGCTTGCTCGATCCCGAGGGCCGGGTTATCGCGCAAGCGATCCCTTACGGTCTCGGTTACTTCACCGCCGTGATGCCGCACATAATCGCGAAATATCGGGGCAAATTCCGGCCGGGCGACGTAATTATCTCGAATGATCCGTATGGCGGTCTGTCCCATCTGCCAGATATTGCGCTGGTCCTGCCGATCTTTTGGGGCGAGGAGCATCGCGGTTTCGCCGCGGTGGTTCAGCACCATACCGATATAGGTGGCCGTTTTCCGGGCGGAATGGGGCTGGCGTGTGGCCAGATCTATGAAGAAGGACTACGCCTGCCTGCTGTCCGGTTCTACGAAAACGGTGAGCCAATTGAATCTGTTCGCGAGATCATTGCAGCGGCCGTGCGCGCGCCCGACGACGTCCTGGGCGACCTTGAGGCGGGAATCGCGGCATGTCGTCGGGGTGAGCGCGCACTCACTGCATTGTTTGACAAGTACGGTAACGAAAGAGTCGTGGAGTGCTACCAGTATCTGCTGGGACGCAGCGAAAATCTGATGCGTGCGGTTATTCGCTCGATACCAGACGGGCGTTATCGATGTGCTCAGCACTTCGATGACGGTGCCGGGACGCGGGTAGAAATCGTCGTCACCCTGGTTGTCGAGGGAGACAACCTGACCGTTGATTTCACTGGTACGGGTCTACAGGTCGCAAATGCACTCAATTGCCCGCCCGATCTGATCGGCAACTTTACCTGCAACAACGTCTTTATCGCATTGCTCGGTAGTTCAGACGTCCCGATTAACTCGGGGCTCTTTGTGCCGATTCGCACGATCACGCCCGAAGGAACGTTGCTGAATCCACGCTTCCCCGCCGCGGTCGGATCGCGCGGGCAGGTGTTGTGGCGCGTTTACGATCTGATCTGTCAGGCCCTTGCGATGGCCATTCCTGATCGGATGCCTGCGGCGTCGGAGGGCGGCGTCAGCATGATGGTCTTTACCACTGCCAATGGCGACGGTGGCGCTGACGCGATGATGACCGAAATCTATGCCAGTGGGTGGGGCGGCCGTCCCAATACTGACGGCCTCGACGGCGCGATGCCCGTAGCGATGACGGGGTTCCGCACCAACTCGGGCGAGGCGTTTGAACAGGAACTGCCCGTGATGCTCGATGGCTTCGGCTTTGTACCCGATACGGGAGGGCCCGGGCAATTTCGCGGTTCTCTCTCGGTTTACCGGCGCTGGCGTTTTCTCGCCAATGGGCGCGTGATGCTGCGAACCTGCCGCGTTGACTCTCTCCCGTACGGAGTTGCGGGCGGCGGCGACGGAAGAGCATCAAAGGCGATCCTTACCTCGAACGGCAAAGACACCGAATTACCGCGCAATATCATGCTCGACATCTCTGTAAAGGCCGGCGATCGGTTAACGCATATTCAGCCGAGTGCGGGCGGATACGGCTCAGCGTTCCATCGCGATCCCTCGCTGGTACTCGAAGACGTCGTCGATGGAAAGCTTTCAGCCTCAGCGGCAGCGCGTGATTACGCCGTTTCCATAGACGTCAGCAGACGAACCGTCGATCTCGCCCGCACGACAGCGTTGCGTAAAACACAGACTGGAAGAGATGGATGAGACAGGCTCCTCGCGTTGCCTTCGATATCGGCGGAACCTTTACCGATATCATCGTCGCAACTGGCGATGGCCAGTTGTTGACCTTCAAGGTCCTTTCATTGACCGAGAAGATCGCCGCGTCATTGCGAGAGCCGATCGAAGCCGCTTTGAAGTCTAGTGGACAAACTGTTTTAGGCAGACTCGTTCACGGCACGACAATCGGTTCCAACACCATTATCGAGGGGAAAGGGGCCAACACGGGTCTGATTACGACTCAGGGCTTTCGCGACGAACTCGAGATCCGCCGGATGGGGCGTCCGCCTGTCTTTGACTTCCTATGGGAACGACTACCGCCGCTGATTCCGCGCCGTCGTCGCATCGAGGTCACCGAGCGGATCACTGCACGCGGCGAGGTCTTCATGGCGCTAGATATTGAAGCAGTCCGCGAGGCGATCGACGCGCTCAAGGCTCAGGACGTTGAAGCGGTCGCGATCTGCTTTATCAACTCATTCGCTAATCCGGCGCACGAGCGTCAAGCCGCAGCGCTCGTTAGCGAACTCCTGCCCGACGCTGCCCTGTCGATATCTCACCAAGTGTTGCCGGAAATCCGCGAGTACGAACGGATAAGCACCACGAGCATCAATGCGTACCTGATGCCGGTAGTGAACCGCTATCTGTCTGCGCTTGAACGCGACCTAGGCAGGCACGCGCGTGGACTGCGAATTATGCAGTCGAACGGCGGTGTGATGACTGCGGAGCATGCGCGGCGCTATCCGGCGCGATTGATCGAATCAGGACCCGCCGCAGGTGCGTTGGCTGCCGCTGCGTTGACCCGTCAAGCCGGCGTTCAGCGCGCGGTGTCGTTCGATATGGGCGGAACGACGGTCAAGGCTTGCCTGATTGAGGAATACGCTCCCATTGAGAAGAACGACATGGAGGTAGGTGGCCCCGCCAATGCTATTGCGCGGTACAGTCGCGGTGCCGGTTACGCTCTTAGCACGCCTGCGCTGGATATCGTCGAAGCTGGCGCCGGCGGCGGCAGTATCGCCTGGATCGACGAGGGCGGTGCTTTGCGCGTAGGGCCGATTAGCGCCAGCGCTGACCCTGGACCAGCGTGCTATGCTCGCGGCGGAGTGCGGCCAACGATCACCGATGCGAACGTCGTGCTTGGCTACATGAATCCACGGGCTATTGCAGGTGGTACGGTCGCGATTGATCCGGGGGCTGCCGTCGACGCGATCCAACGCGAACTCGCGACGCCTCTCGGGCTTTCGGTCCAAGCTGCGGCGTATGGCGTCTATCAGGTTGCAAACGCCGCCATGACCCGCGCCATCCGGGCTGTCACGACGGAACGAGGGCGCGATCCGCGCGACTATACGCTAATTGCGTTTGGCGGCGCCGGGCCGATTCATGCTGCTGATCTCGCGGCGAGCTGCGGGATGAGGCGAGTTTATATCCCGCTTTATCCGGGGCTTTTCAGCGCGATGGGCCTGATGATAGCCGATCTGCGCTACGACTACGTACAGAGTATTCCCGGCCGTCTTGACGCGGTTGACGTTGCCTCGTTGCAAAAACACTACGAAACCCTCGAAGAGCGCGTTCTAGAAGAGGTCAGAACAGAAAACGTCGATCCCGCGACATTAAAAACAGAACGTTTTCTCGATCTGCGCTATCGGCGGCAGACATCCGAACTTACTATTGCCCTACCAGATCCTCTTGCGCCAATTTCGCT
>DATJOQ010000238.1:0-11579 GCA_035506935.1 Binataceae bacterium (SeqCode)
AGACTGGCGTCCCATCGGCCGAAGAAATCGAGGAAGCCGATGACCTTGACCGGGCGCGTCATGCCGGAGATGCCAAGCCCCAGCGCAAATACGATACCCGAAAAGAACGAAATGACATTCGCTTTCATGGTCAACTCTTGATCAAATGATTTGTGATCAGCACGGTTGCGGCGCCGGTGGCCATGAAGGTCGCGGTTGCCACGATCGAGCGCGTCGAAAGCCGGCTGACGCCGCATACGCCGTGACCGCTGGTACATCCATTACCCAACCTGGTGCCGAAACCCACCAGGAGCCCCGCCATTACGAGCACGGGCCACGATCGCACAATCCCGAACGCGAAAGCCTGTGGCAAAAAGAACCTCAACAAGAATCCTCCAACCAGCAGTCCGGCGGTAAAGCAGGCTTTCCACGCGAGGTCGCCCTTCACCGGCCGCAAGACGCCGGCGAAGATGCCGCTGACGCCGGCGACTTTTCCGTCAAGCAGCAGCATCGCGGACGCACTCAGACCGATGAGGATCCCGCCGATTAGGGAAGCGAACGGAGTGAAGTTGTTCATCGGTTGGAAATACCTCCGATCAAATTAAGCTGGGCCGCGTTTAATTGGCGCAAGATTCCTTCGATAGCGAGCTGAGACCGTTTGCATTGACTCGATGTCTTAGTCCTCATATAACTAAATACGCATGAAGACAAGACTCGGCGGAAAAGCAAATCCGCGACAACCGATGACGTGGGAAGCACTCGAACTGGTCGCGGCCCGCTTTCGCGCGATGGGGGAGCCGCTGCGCTTGCGCATCCTGCAGCAACTCGAGCACGGCGAGTCGAGCGTCTCCGCGCTCGCGGACAAGGTCGGGTCGACGCAGCCCAACGTCAGCAAGCATCTGAAAATTCTACAGGACGCTGGTCTGCTGAAGCGCCGCCAGCAGGGCAATAGCGCCCTCTACTCGATCGCCGATCCGATGGTGTTCGAGCTGTGTGAGCTCATCTGTTCACGCTTGCGCGAACGGCTCGAAGCACAGGTTGGCGCTCTAAACGGACGAATTCGAGCCTGAACTATCGCCGCGAGTACCCACATGCAACCTGCCGCTGCTTCCGAGACAAGTAGAACTGATACGTGGCGCGATGAGCTGGGATCATCCAACCCAGCGAGTCTCGCGATCAGACTCGCGTTCCCATTGCTCGCTGTGCTCACGCTATTTCCTTTGGTTTCCCCGGGCGTCGCGCTGATGGTGGGCATCGCACTGGCGCTGACGATTGGAAATCCGTTTCCACTTACGACGGCGCGAACGATTACGCCGTTGCTTCAGGTGTCGGTAATCGGGCTCGGGGCTGGAATGAATCTAGTGGAAGTGGGCCGCGCCGGCCTGCACGGATTTTTCTATACGGTCGCTGGCATCACGCTCACGATTACCATCGGCCTCGGATTGGGCCGATTTCTGAGAACCGCGCGCGACACGTCGCTGCTGGTTACAGTCGGCACCGCGATATGCGGCGGCAGTGCGATTGCCGCCGTGGCTCCGGCAATCAGAGCAAAAAGCCACGAAGTGTCGGTAGCCCTGGCGACGGTTTTCTTCCTCAATGCGATTGCGCTGCTGATCTTTCCTTCGATCGGTCATCATTTCGGCTTGAACCAGGCGCAGTTTGGTGTGTGGAGCGCGCTTGCGATTCACGACACCAGTTCGGTGGTTGGCGCGTCGATGCAATATGGCGCTCGCGCGCTGGAAATCGCTACGACGATCAAACTCACGCGTGCGCTCTGGATCGTGCCGGTTACGCTCGCGATTGCGATGGCGCGAAATCGCGGGCAGAGCGAGCAAAGCTCTGGCAAAGCGAAGCGGCCCTGGTTCATCGTTGGATTTATCGCAATGGCGGCCTTGGTTACCTGGATTCCGTCGTTGAAGCCGATCGGCCATACGGTTTTTCTGGGCGCGCAACGCTCGTTGGTGATCACGTTGTTCCTGATCGGCTCCGGGCTCAGCCGCAGCGCGCTCCGAATGGTTGGGCAACGTCCGCTGATCCAGGGTTTCGTTCTGTGGATCGTTATGGCAAGCGCCACACTGGGCGCGATTTTGCTCGGCTGGATCGGCTGAACACCGCGCGCGCTGAAGCTTCTTAGCTAATTGCGTCCAACCGTTTGAGTAAAATAGCATTGAGTGGTCAGGTTGTTTCTGCGATCGAGCGCGGAGCCGCGAGATGCAATCCGAATCACACACCGCAGTCGCGCATGCTGACGTTCCGGCGATATCTCGCGCGGAAATCAAGCAACATCTGAATGACCATTCGCTGGTGCTGGTCGATGTGTTGTCCTCCGACTCGTACGCAAACGGTCATCTCCCGGGCGCCATCAGTCTGCCGTTTGACCAGATCGAAAGCCGGGCGCGCGAGCAGCTACCCGATCCGAACGCGGAGATCGCTGTCTATTGCGCGAAATTCACCTGAAACAAAAGCGAGCGGGCGGTCGCCTTGCTGAACCAACTCGGTTACTCGAATGTCCGCGATTATCGCGGAGGCCTGGCCGACTGGGTTGAGTCGGGAGAGGTTCTTGAGACCGCCGCCGCGGCGCCGGTTGCACAAAACTCAAGTCCGATCGGACCGCCGCTGTCGGTTTCGGCCGACGGATACGTGGGAAGAGTGCCGGCACGCGTCCTGAGCCGCGGTCGATGGGCTGACTCCGTCGCGGGATTGGTTGACCAGCTCACCACCTTGCAGCTTTTTCTGCTGTGGATTGGAACAGTCGTGTTTTGCGGCGTCGCCTTCTGGCTCGGTGCGCTGGTCGGGGAGCATGGGCTTATCGAGGCGGGCGCTCCGATTGGCGCCGACCTGCGAGGACTCGCCAACGCACTCTACTTCAGCTTCGTCACGGCGACATCGTTGGGCTATGGCGATATCGTACCGGTCGGATTCGCGCGGGCGCTCTCGGTGAGCGAGGCGGTGGTCGCGCTCCTTATTTTTGGCGCGGTGATCTCCAAATTCGTGTCGCATCGGCAAGACGAGTTGGTTAGCGAGATCCATCGCGTGACCTTCGATGAGCGGCTGGACCGGGTCCAGACCAACCTGCATACGGTAATTTCGGAACTCCTGTCGATTATTTCCTTATGCGAAGCGCGTTCGATGCCATTGCCGCGAGTCTCGGCTCGCCTCGACAGCGCAGTGCTGCTGTTCCTGGGCGAGCTTCGCACCACGCACGACCTGCTGTATCAACCACGGCTGTTGGTGGAAGAAGGGGTGCTGGCCTCGATTCTCGCAAATCTGTCTTCTGCGCTGGAAGTACTGCTGGAAGCTTTGACTTGTCTGCCCGCCGATTTCACGCGTTCACAACCTCTCGAGTTGACGATCAACATCGTCACCAGTCTTTCGAAGGACATCTGCGGCACTTGCGTGCCGCATGATTACACGCCACGACTAATCTTCTGGATGGACCGTATCCAGCAGACCGCGAACCGAATCCAATAGTCGGCTCTCCGCGCAGTGACGATGCCCAAGACGAGCGAGGTAGGCGACGCAGTTGTAGATCGCGCGCCGGTGCAATTGCGTCGTGCCGACGCACGCGCGCTGATCGTCGTCTACGTCGTACTGTTCATCGGTTTTCTCGGCTACAGCCTGATGATCACGGTGTTCACGCCGATGATACTCGAGGGACGAAGCGCGATAGTCGCGGCCGGCACGCCGGGGTCGCGCCGCACGATCATGCTGGGATTGCTGCTCTGCCTCTATCCGCTTGGGCAGTTTGTGGGCTCACCGATTATCGGCGCGTTGTCCGATCGGTTTGGCCGCAAGCCGGTGCTGATGATCTCGCTGATCGCGACCACGGCTTGCTACGCGATCATTGCCGCCGCGCTGGATTACGTGAGTTTCGCGACGCTGTGCGCCGCCTCATTCGTGGCCGGACTTTCTGAGGCGAATATCGTCACGGCGCAGAGCGCTATCTCAGATGTGATCCCGCCCGACGATCGCAATCGCTACTTCGGCTACATCTATATGAGTGTCAGCGCGGCCTATATCGTGGGACCGTTGGCCGGCGGCAAGCTCGCCGATCGGTCGCTGGCAAGCTGGTGCGGTTATTCCACTCCCTTCTGGGTGGTGTTCGTCCTGCTGGTCATCACGATCATGGCGACGTTGGTAGCGTTCACCGAGACCAAGCCGCCCGAAGCGCGCCAGCAGGTAAGCTATTTCGAAGCGTTTACCAATCTGGAGTGGGTGTTCAAAGACCGGCGGCTGCGTCATCTGTACGCGGTGAATTTCCTGCTCTATCTCGCGATTTTTGGATTTTTCCGCTGCTACCCGATGTACCTGGTTGACGAATACAAGCTGGGGGTTTCGAAAGTCTCCGAGTTCATCGCGTGGGTCGGAGTTCCGATCGTGATGGCGAACCTTGGATTGACCGGCGCGTTGTCGCGTCACTTCTCGGCGCGCGGGATGACGATATGGTCGGGCATACTGACCGGCGCGATGATGATTATCGTGATAGTGCCGCACGCGCAGAGTGCCGCGTGGGTCACGCTATTTCTCGCCGCTCTGGCACTCGCTATCTGCCTGCCGTCGTGCGCGACGATGCTTTCAGTTTCGGCCACCGAATCGGAGCAGGGCAGGGTAATGGGCAACAATCAGGCGCTGCAGGTCGGCGCCGAGGCGCTCTCCGGTCTGATCGGCGGCCTGCTCGCGTCGGTGGTGGTAAAGTTGTCGCTGGTGGTGCTGGGTGGAGTAGCGATCGCGGGTGGACTGCTGTTGTTGGCTTCTCACGCTGCGCGAAACGAAGCTGCGAACGTCTAGAATTTGGCGTCGAGCCGAATCCGCCGTTAAATCCATTTGCCGAAATGCCGATCCTTCACTGCCGGGTACAACGTGCCGAAGCGGGGCTTGTCGGCATGAGTTCTTGATGGCAAAAGGAATCATCGCTGACAGCGCGAGGGTGTGATGAAAAAGGAAGCCATATTTCCGTCGGATATGCCGCGGCCGCGCGTGGCCTATTCTCCCGTGGTAAAAGCAGGCCCATTCGTATTTGTCTCGGGGTTGTTGGCTTCGGACATGGTGTCCGGGACGCCGCAGGAAGCGCGAATCAATCCCAATTTTCCCAACCTTGGATCGACTATCGAGCGGCAGACGCGATTCGTGGCCGACAACCTCGGACGCTGTCTGCGCGCCGCGGGCGCTTCGCTCGACAACACCGTTTTCTACATGGCGTTTCAGACCAATCCGGCAGACGCGAACGGATGTGCTCGCGTGATGCAGCAGGTGTTCGGAAAAGAAGCGCCACCTCCCTCGACTACGATCGTAGTTGAAGAACTGCCTGTGCCGGGATGCGCGCTGGAGGTCGATCTGGTCGGATACATCCCGCAATCCGGCGAACGACTCGAGGTGCTGGCGCCGAAATCGTTGCCGACGCCTGCGATCGCGGGATTGGGGAGCGAGCCGCTTTTTCGCTACGGGATGAAAGCAGGCCCGTGGATTTTTACTGCCGGGCTGACCGCAACCGATTTCAACAATGGCGTCGCGCCGGCGGCGCGGCACGATCCGGTTTTTCCCTACTACGCCGAAGTCGCGCGCCTGCAGACCGATTACATTTTGAAAAACCATCAGACGATTCTGGCCGAGGGCGGCGCTTCGATCGCAGACGTGGTGAAGGCAGAGGTCTTTCTCACCGACATCAAGGATTTCTATCGCCTGGAGCAGGTGTGGAAGCAGTATTTCCCCACCGATCCTCCGGCGCGGACGACGGTGCAGGTCAAGGATCTTGGCGTGCCGGGACTGCGCGTCGCGATCAATCTGATAGCGTTCGTGCCGCAGGGCGGCCAGCGCAAGCGAACCATCAGAACCGACGATGCGCCTCATCCGCTGGCGCACGAGCCGCAAGCCGTGCAGGCCGGGCCGTTGCTGTTCTTCTCGCAGCAGATGGCGACGGATTTTCGGACCGGCGTGCCGCCCGAAGCGCGGCTGAATCCAGCCTTTTCGTGTTACGGGTCGGAATCGGAAGCGCAGGTTAATTACATCGTAAAGAATATCGAGGCGATTTGCCGCGCGGCGGGCACGTCTTCGGAAAACCTGATTCGGCGGCGCGGGTTCTACACCGACTTCGGCGAGTTTTTCACCTCGTTCGCGACTTGGGCCAAGGCGTTTCCCGCCGCGCCACCCGCCAGCACCACGGTACGAGTTCCCGGGCCGTTGCTGGTCACCGGATGTAAGGTTGCGATTGATTTGCTGGCGCTGATTCCAGGGGCCTGAAAATAATCGCTGAGCGGGTCGCCGATAAGGAGATTTTGATGAGCAAGGATAACCAACGCGCCAAGGCGGAAGCTTTTCGCGCGATGCATGATCGGTCGCAGGTGTTGATTCTCGCCAACGCATGGGATGCGGGGAGCGCGCGATTTATCGAGGATGCGGGCGCGCGCGCGATCGCCACTAGCAGCGCCGGCCTTGCCTATTCACTGGGCTATGCCGACGGTGAGTTCTTGCCGCGCGACGAACTCGTGCGCGCGATCGAGCGAATAGCGCGCGTGATCAAGGTTCCGCTGAGCGCAGATATCGAATCCGGATTCGGTGATGACGAAAAGGGCGTCGGAGAAACCGTGCGCGCGATTATCGGCGCCGGTGCGATCGGTATCAACCTGGAAGATTCCACCGGCGAGCGCGAGCGTCCGCTGTATGAAATCGATGCCGCGGTCGCGCGCATCAAGACGGCGCGCGCGGCGGGCGAGGCGATTGGCGTGCCGCTGGTCATCAATGCGCGCACCGACGCGCTGATCGTGCTCAAGGGCGAACGCGAAGCGCTGCTCGAGGAAGCGATTCGCCGCGCCAACGCTTATCACGCGGCGGGAGCAGATAGCCTGTTTCCGCTCGGCCTGAACGGCGAGGCTGAGATCGCGCGCGCGGCGCGCGAAATCAAGGGACCGATCAATTTGATCTTTCGGGCGGGGATGCCATCGATAGCCAGGTTGAAGGAGCTCGGTGTGGCGCGGCTCAGCCTGGGCAGCGCGCTGGCGCTCGCGGCGCTCACTTTGACGCGAAGCGTTGCGCACGACCTGCTGAGCGCGGGCACCTACTCCCCGACGCTCGGCACCGGTATCAACTACATCGAAGCCAACAAGATCATGCAGGGTTGATTGATCGGAAACGGGCTCGGTCCAATCGGATATGGCCGGTCCGCGTACGCGGATCGTTGATGTGGCGTGCCGCTTCTTTAAGTCCCTCTCGTTGTTCAAGGAACGACGGAAAATTCCCGCACATAAGGGGAATCCGAAATGACGGCTAAAGCCAGATTCTTCATGGCCGTAGCAGCACTTCTCCTTGCTGCCGGATTATCTAAAGGTGAGGGAATGGAAATGTCTCTAGCCGGTGCGAGCTTTTTCGATTCGGTGCTGAAGAGGATGAATTGGCATAGAGAGTTAGGGCAAGGAGAAATCACTATGAAAGTTCGTCGCTGCGCAGCACCCATGCTTTTGGCACTGGCGCTTCTGGCTGCCGGATGCGCATCGACCAAAGTCCTCCAGCAGACCCCGCCGAGCAGCGCCGAGCTCTCGCGCCCCAACATGATCTGGGTTTATGATTTCGCCGCCACGCCCGAAGACATTCCCGCCGACTCATCAATCAGAAGCGATTTGAGCACGCCTAGCACACCGCCCAGTCCGCAGCAGGTCGAGGCGGCGCGCAAACTTGGCGTGCTGATTGCTGGGAAGCTGGTGGCGGACATCCAGGCGATGGGAATGCCTGCGACCGAGGCCGGGCCTGCGTCGTCCCCGGCAGTCGGCGACTGCGTGATTCGCGGCTATATCGTGTCCGCCGAGGGCGGCGGTGCTGGCGGTACGATCAAACGCATGGTGATCGGCTTCGGTTCGGGAACTGCCGAACTGGACACGGTAGTCGAGGGCTACGTGATGACGGCCAATGGCTTGCGCAAGCTCGGGTCGGGAACACTGACCTCGGCGGGCACCAAGATGCCCGGGCTGGTGGTGCCGGCCGCGGTGGTGCTGGCGACCGGAAATCCGGTCGGTCTCATCGTAGTCGGCGGAGTGAAGATCGCCCGCGAAGTGAGCGGTGCCAATTCGCTGGACGCGCGCGCCAAAGCGACGGCGGAACAAATCGCCGTAGAGCTGAAAATCAGATTTCAGGATCGCGGCTGGATACCGGCGTCGTAAAGCGCGGCGGAGTCGAGCTCTCCCTCACGCTCTCCTTGGACAAGGAGATGGTGCAGAAATTTTCATCCGGGGCGCGTGCTTTCTTGAGAGTCGGCCGAGTGCGAGTTGCGTGCCGTCGGCAGGTGCCAGCCATAGCGGATAGCCATCAGGCGCAGGCCGAGACAAACCACAACGCCCGCCACGGCGATCGGCGCTGACGGTAGTTCCAGCATGTGCCCGATTACCACGATCGACGCACCGGCCAGGGCCGCGACCGCGTAAAGCTCGGCGCGCAGCACGATCGGAATTTGCAGCACCAGCACGTCACGTACGATACCGCCGCCGATACCGGTCAGCATCCCGAGCATCGCGGCGGCCACCGGCTCCAGATGAAAGGCCAGCGCTTTGCTGGTGCCGTCGACGGCGAACAGCGCAAGCCCGATAGCGTCGAGCACCTGCACCGGATTGCGCATCCAGTTAATGATTGGAGACCAAAGGAAGGTAATCAAACCCGCCACAAACGGCACAGCGAGATAGCGCCAATCACTCAGCGCGGCGGGCGGCACCGCGCCTATCAGCACATCGCGCGTGATTCCGCCGGCCACCGCGGCGGCGAAGGAAAGCACCAGCACGCCGAACAAGTCCAGCCGGTGCTTGACCGCCGTCATCCCGCCGCTTAACGCGAAAACGAAGGTACCTCCCAGGTCGAGCGTGAGCAGGAAGGTACCCACCAGATGCTGGTTTACAACCATGCCGATGCGGCAAGCGCGGGATACGAACCGCCGTCGGAAGCGGCTCGCGCTGCGCGAATCTCGCGGCTACAGGTTCGCTCGCCGAAGCACGTTCAGTCAATGCTGAATGCGCGCGCTGGTTGTGACAGTATTCACTCCGTTTCGCTAATTGGCTCGGCTGGACTGAGAGGGATGCCAGGAAGTGAATCGAGTTCGGTTATTCTTCTTCCTCTACCGCTTGCCGGATAGAATTCAGAATGAAGAGGAAATGACGCGGCGCTGCCACCTCTCCCAACAAGTTGATGTGTGAAAGCACCTGCAGCTCGCGGGGCTTTACCGAGTGACGCGCCAGCAGCGCTTTGTCACCCACGAAACTGCGCCATGCCTGTCTGCGATCCTCGTTGCGGTTTGCCGGTTTGCGCTCGGCGCCAATCAGCTCACGCGCCTCGGGATGGGCCAGAAGAAACAACAGCTCCTTCTTCAGTCCGAGAACGTCCGCCAAGCGACTCAACAACGACAGCGAAGGCCGACGGCGGCCGGCCTCCAGGTACGCGATGTGACTTGCCTTGACACCTAGTCGCTGCGCCAGTTCGCGCTGGGTCAAGTTCAAATCCACGCGCTGCTGCTTCAATACCTGACCGAGAGTTTTCTTTCTCACCTGAGCTCCTTTTCTCAAACGTCGTACTCTGCGAGCAATGCCCATCGTAATTTCGCGTAATGGATCATCCCGGAGAGATAATTCACTCGCTGACGTAGCGAGATGCCTGACTTTAAATTGACGCCATAGACCTTCTTCAGATGGGCCTGGATTTCTTCAAAGGCGGCGTCGGTCATTTCTCTGGTGTGAGCGACTAATCCTAATCCAGCGCTTTCGGTAAAAATCTTGTCCGCGATGGGACGCGGATAACCCGCCAGACTCACCATCACATCGGCCGCCAACTCGCCCGGGTCGTCGAGGTGGTCCGAGTAGTCGGCGTCGAAAAACAGATGCACTTTCTGCTCGTGCGGCTGCATGATGTCGACGGCGAAATGATGGCCGAGTTCGTGACAGAAAGTTGTAGAGACTGCTACCGGATGATGCGCCGTGTTGACGTAGATCAACGGTCGGTTAAGCACCTGTTGCAACTTGTTCACATAGAAACCGCGCAAAGCCATGCCCTCATTGCCCTTGCGCGGTGCGGCTTTGAAATGGAGCCCCAACTCGGCCGCCAGCTCCGCCTGGCGCTTGATCGGCATCACGTCGAGCGGTTCGCGATTCAAGCGCGGGAGGATCGCATTGGCCGCGTCAAGCAACTCCAGCAGTTGGCGATACTGCAAGTTGCGCCGCAAATCACGCACGTAGTCGCGATGGATCAGGCGGCGGAAAGCCCTTTCCGGCTTTTTCCAGTCGGCTACCTCGACGGCTCCGGTATGCGGCGCGTCGTCCAAAATTTGACCAACAAAGCTTTCTATCTTTGAATCCGATCGCATAGCCATCGGCTGCTCTCACATTGACTGATTGTTGTCTATATTATGCCAACATGTCTCAATATAGGCAAACGCCTGGCAAGACCTATTTTAGACTATCGGCTATCAATACATGACTCCTTGTCGCCGTGGTAGTGCTCGGAGCGAGGCTCTTCGGCGCACGCGATTTAGCAATCCAAGATAAAAAAGTCCTTGAAAAAAGCCTCAGCCAAGATTAGCCAGTCTTCTGAGAGCCTCGTTCGCCGAGTCGACGGGACATGTTCGCTTAGGACGGGTTTTTTGCGTAATTCACTGAAATATGCTGCAATTTGGCGATGCACAAGCACATCAGCAAACACGAAGAGACAAAGCATCTGGCCAACGACATCGTCCATTATCGCGAATACAAGATTTTGCTGCAGCCGGAGCGGTTTTCGGCCAAGGAAGGCTTTGCCGATTTCTGGGAAGTCGTCTCGAAAACACTCAAAAAGCTTGGGATAAAGTTTGATATCGACGATCGCGCGTTTCACAGCCAGGTCCGAGAAGTGCTCTTTTATGACACTCCTGAATTTGACCTCTTCAACAATCATTTTATTCTGAGAAAACGCACTTTTTATGATGAGGGATGGCCGCGTTCCGACCATGAGCTAGCGTTCAAATTCCGTGACCCGGATATCCATGCCGCCGCCGGAGTCGACGTCCGGCCGCATTTGGGCGGACACGATCAGATTAAATTTAAGGAAGAGCTCCTGTTAAAGCGCGACCAGCTGGGTGGTATGCGCAGCGTCTATTCTCATGGCTGCGTGCTGATTTCCCCAAATATCGAACTCGAGCGCGGTATCGAGGACATCACCAGCGCGTTCCCGACCCTCCAGCGAATTGACATCCGGCCGCGTACCAGGATGGCGCTGGTCAACAACATCGCGGTCGAGGAAGTGCAAAACACGATGGGCATGCTCCACTTCGGCCATCATTTCAAAGGCAAGACCACGATCGCTATCTGGCGCAGCCGGGCGCTCGAGAAATCGCTGTCGGGCGAGTTTGCCTTCCAGTGCAAGTTCGATCGGTTCGAGGATGTGGACAAGGAAGCAATCGAGTTGTCGGAAGAGTTCTACAAAAAGGTGCAATTGGATTGCGCTGAGTGGGTCAAGCTGGGCACCACCAAGACCGCGATGGTGTATGCGATGTGTGACGACCATCACGAACGGCTGACCAACCACGAATGAGCGGTTCTTTCTAGGCCCGGTTGTGTGGCGGCGATTCTCTCCTGCAGCGCAAAACCAGTAGCATTGCGAAG
>DATJOQ010000239.1:0-2284 GCA_035506935.1 Binataceae bacterium (SeqCode)
TCAGTTCGTCACGCGTGCTGCGTACTTCCTCGGCGGTTCCCGAAAAGCGGATGCGGCCCTGATCGAGCAGGGCGAAGCGGTCGCCCACCACGAACGCGCTTTTGAGGTCGTGTGTCACCACCACCGAGGTGAACCCGAGCCGCCGCTGCATGCTGCGGATCAGATTGTTGATATGCATCGTGACGATCGGATCGAGCCCGGTGGTCGGCTCGTCGTAAAGCACCGCGCGCGGCTCCAGCGCGATCGCGCGTGCCAGCGCCACCCGCTTTTTCATGCCCCCGGAAAGCTCCGCCGGATAAAGCCGCTGAGCGTCCTTTAGATCGACCATCGCCAGCACGTCGCTTACGCGTTTGGCAATTTGCAGCTCGTTCATCCCGCTATGCTCGCGTAACGGATAGCTGATATTGCCGTACACCGTTTGCGAATCGAACAACGCCCCGAGTTGAAAGACCATCGCCACCTTTCGGCGCACGTCGAACAACTGGTTTTCGTCGAGCCCCGTAAGCGAGCGTCCGTCGATCCACACCTCGCCGCGATCGGGTGCCACCAGGCCGTTCAAATGGCGCAAGATCACGCTCTTGCCTTCGCCGCTGCCGCCCAGCACCACCAGCGTCTCACCCTCGGCGACGTCGAGGTCGACCCCCTGCAGCACGGGCTTGCCATTGAAGCTTTTGTGCAGTCCGCGCACGCTGATGTACGGACGCGCTCCGTCGCTCATCGGATCGCCAGAAACAACTTGGTCAGGAAGAAATCCGACACCAGCACGCCGATCGACGAGGCCACTACCGCCGAGGTCGTCGCACGTCCCACGCCGTCGGCGCCGCCGCTCGCGCCCAGTCCCTTGGTGCAGGCGATGATCGAGATGAGGTAGCCGAAAAATACTGCCTTGCCCAAGCCGCTCGTCAGATCGCCCAGGCGCGTGTTCAGCGCCATCGAAGAGAAAAAATAGCCGGCGCTCAGCCCGAGCTGAGTGACCGCGATCAGCAGGCCCCCAACCAGTCCGACCGCGTCTGAAATGACGGTCAATATCGGCAGCATAAGCACCGTTGCCAGGACTCGCGGCACCACCAGTTTCTTGACCGGGCTGGTCGCCAGCGCGCGCATCGCGTCGATCTGTTCGGTCACCTTCATGCTGCCCAATTCGGCGGTGATGCCGGCGCCTACCCGCGCACCGATCATCAATGCGGTCAATACCGGACCCATCTCGCGGAAGAGCGACAGCCCCATGATGCGGCTGATATAAATCTTGGCGCCGAAGCGGGCCAGGAACTGTCCCATCTGCAGCGCGAGCACCATTCCGGTGAAGATTGCGGTAAGATTGACGACGTTGAGCGAGCGCACGCCTACGCTGTCGAGTTGCTCGACCAGCAGATGGCCCTCGAACGGCGGACGCAGCGCTTGGCGGATACATTCGCGAGTCAGTACACCGACGTCGCCCAGTTGTTCCAGGAAGCGCCTGAATGCCTGACCCATCGTTAACCGCGCGGCGACCGCGTGAGCGTAGTTGAAGTTGTCGGGCGGGGCAGCCGCGGCAAGTTATTGCAAGGGAGGAATTTGCGATGAGCAGGCCGGACGCGGATAGCGACGGAGATTTGTTCGTCTACGGCTCGTTGCTCGACCCGACCCATCGCGCCGAATTGATCGGGCGTGAGGTCGCGGCGGTACCGGCACGGATCGCAGGTTACGAACGCCGGCGTGGCCGCTATTTTCATATCGTCCAGCGCGCGGGCGTCGAGACCGAGGGTTTGGTGCTGAGCGGACTTGGCGAGCGCGACTTCATGGTGCTCGATCGTTACGAGGAAGTGCCGCGCCTTTACACTCGCGTCAAAGTCGAGGTTACGGACGCCGGCGGCATGGCGCGACGATGCTGGGTTTATCTGCCCACGGCGGCTGCGCTCGAGCCTAAGGGCTGAGTTGCGCGCGGCGCTCAAGCTTTGATGTCCGCCGGCTGGGGACGCCCATCGGGCTTTTTGATCCCGAATTTGTCCAGGCGATACTGCAACGTGCGGTAGCTCATGCCGAGCATCTTCGCCGCCTTGGCGATCACCCATTCCGCGCGTTCCATCGCTTGCAGAATCAGATCGCGCTCGAGATTTTCGAAGTTGATTCCTTCGACCGGAATCTCGAAACGTTCCACGCGTGCGCGCTCGCCGGCGCGCACCGGCATTTTGCGCGCGAGCACTTCCTGCGGCAGATCCTTGGGCATGATACGGTCGCCCTCGCACAACAGCACCGCGCGTTCGATCGCCGATTCGAGCTGGCGGACGTTGCCCGGCCACGAATA
>DATJOQ010000240.1:0-4532 GCA_035506935.1 Binataceae bacterium (SeqCode)
CGCTGCAGCTTCCTGACTGCTCGATAATTTTGCGGAGTCAGACTACGCATCTCGGTGCTCAAGACGGTCGCCTCCTCCCGATTAGCGATATGGTACCCCAGGTGATAAGCCACGAACGTCAGCATCTGCTCGGCGGGGTCCTGAATTCCGGCGACAGTCTCGTCGAACCCCAGCAGTAGCTTCTCATTCAAGTCCTTCATCAGCCAGAACAGTAGCTGCTGCTTGCTGTCGATATAATTGTAAAGAGAGGCGGCCTGAAGACGAAGTTTGCTCGCCAGCAGCCGCAGATTCATTCCCTGGTAGCTGCGTTCGGACAGCAATTCGATCGCGGCGGAACGCAGATTTCGCAGCGTCTCGGGTCCTCTCGAACCGGGTTTGCGCATCAACTCTCCTTCCCGCCCGCCGGTCGTGTTCGGCGCGTCATGCGCTTGATTGTAAATCGCAAACGCTCGCAGTGAAATCCTTGACAGTCGGCCAGTCCCTACTAAAATACAAACGTATGTATGTTTATTAACGTACGATTGTTAGGTCGGAAGAAGCAACCGGAGAGGCATTTCCGCAACTGACGAGAGAGATCAGGCAACATGGCCGAATTCGATTTAGTAATCAAGAATGGAATGATCATCGACGGCACGCTGGCGCCCCGTTTCCGCGACGACATCGCAATCAAAGCTGGGCGTATTGCGAAGATCGGCCGGATCGCCCCGCATCAAGGGAGCAAGGTTATCGAGGCCGACGGACTGATCGTTGCGCCCGGCTTTATCGATCTCCACACCCATTACGACGCTCAAATCTTCTGGGATCCCTACCTCACTCTGTCGGGCTGGCACGGGATCACCTCGGTGGCGATCGGGAACTGCGGATTTGGCTTCGCACCCGTTCATCCGAAGGATCGCGAGCGCTCGATGCTGACGATGGTTCGCACCGAAGCGATTCCGTTGGCCTCGATGAAGGCGGCGATGGAACCAAAATGGGATTGGGAAAGCTATCCTCAGTTCATGGACACGCTCGACCGTCTGCCCAAAGGCGTCAACCTGCTTCCCACGCTGCCGATGAATCCAGTGCTCGGCTACGTGATGGGAATCGAGGAGTCGAAGACCGGCCGGATGCCCACGGATCGGGAGCATGCCGAGATGCGCCGCATTTTGAACGAAGCGATGGATGCGGGCGCGTGCGGATGGTCGGCGCAGCGGATGGTACCCAACGGGCCGTCGTCGGTGCAGCGCGACTATGACGGCTCGCCGATGAACACCGACGTGATGCACGACGAAACCTGTATCGAGATGGCGCGGGTGCTCGGCGAGCGCGGCGAAGGACATCAGGAACTGACGCTGGTGAGCTGGGATCCGAAGCAGGACGCACGGCATTTCGAGTTGCTCGCGGAAATCAGCCGCCGGCCGATTATGTATCAGGCGGTAGCGACGCAAGACCGCTTCCCGCATCGCCATCGCAACATGCTGAACTGGCTGGAGCGATGCCGCGAGAAGGGCCTGCGCGTGTATGGCCAGGGCGTCACGACCGACGCCGGCTTGAGCTTTACCTTCGAAGACTGGAATCTGTTCGACGACTCTGACGCCTGGCGCGACGCGACCACCGGTACAATCAGGGAGCGCCGGGAAAAGCTTGGTGACCCGCGCCGGCGTGATGCGCTGAAAAATCAGATGCCTCGCGAGAGCCTGGTCACCAGCTACTTCGATCAGATCGTCATCACCGATTGCATCAAGGCCGAGAACAAACATCTCGAAGGACTTACGCTGCGCAAGGCGGCTGTTGAAACCGGCAAGCATCCGGTCGACGTGATGCTGGACCTGGCAGTGTCGGAAGACCTGCGCACCGAATTCTTCGCTCCGGCGATCAATCGGAACATGGAGCTGATGAAGGAGCTGATAGACTGCCCGCACATCCCGTTCGGCGTATCCGACGGCGGCGCGCATACCAAGTTTCTTACCGCGGGACGTTATCCAACTGAGGGGATCGTGAAATATTCCCGCGAGAATCAGTGGCTCACGCTTGAGCAGATTCACTGGCGTCTCAGCGCGCTGCCGGCATTTTGCGGTGGCTTCAAGGATCGCGGCTTCCTGCGCGAAGGCGCGCCCGCCGACATCGTGATCTACGATTTCGAGAAACTCAACGTGATGCCGGTTGAGATCGCGCACGACCTGCCCGGCAACGAGTGGCGCCGCGTGCAGCGGGCGCAGGGCTACGAGTGGATCATCGTCAACGGCGAGCCAACTTTCGAAGGTGATCGTCCGACTGGCGCGACTCCTGGTCAGCTACTGCGCCATGGACTTGGCGCGTAAGGCCATCCTTTAATGACATGAAAGGGCCGACCATTGATGCTCGGCCCTTTTCTTTAGATTAGGATCTGAGCGGACCGAGCGTTACTTCAACTCGACGCTCACCTGCCGATAGCGCCCTTTGCCGACATTGATCGCGTTTCGATAAACGCCGTGCGGCTGCCAGCACACTGCGCCGGTGGCACGATCGACTTCCTTGCTCTGCTCGGGACTACTCTCCGTCGCGCGCTCGACCTCTTGCACTTTGCTGCCTTCGACCACATAAACCGCCGCGTCGCGCGAATGATAATGCATCCCGCTTTCCTGGCCCGGCGCCAATGTAGTTTCCACTATTCGCACGCGATCATTCTCCAGGATATTAACCACGCCCGACTGCGGCTCCGCATTCACGAGCGCCTCGCAAACCGCGAATCCTGGGCTCTTTGCGTCGGAACGCGGCGGCCGTTTGATTTCGAACAGTGCTTCGTAGAAACGCGTGTTGCCGACGTTGCGCGCGCTTTCGATCGCACCCGGCGGAACGAAATAGGTCGCGCGCGTCGGTGCCGGAAACGGATATGGTTTGTAGTTCGGACCTTCGATCATCAGATCGGCGCCGGACATGATATACAAAACGTAATCCATCGTATGGCGATGGGTGGCGCAGGCCTCGCCCGGCGCGAGGTCCATCTCCCACACCTTCACCGCGTCGTTTTCGAACAACACCGTGCTCGCAACCGGTCCGTATTGCTCTTCCGCCATGACTGAACCCTCCGTCTCGCTTATGGCTTACAACTGACGCCGATATACGACAAAATTGCCCGTAATCGAAGCCCCCAGCTTTTGCGCGGTCGCGCGCGACGCCCAGTTGTCGTCCAGCACCAGCGTGTAACCCGCGTAGCGCATCCCCAGCGCGGCCATGGTCAGGAACGATCGGCCGGCGGTCGCGAGATTCACCCCGCGCCCGCGCCATCCTTCGACCACGCCGATATTGATCAACGCGCCCCGCGTTCCGCCGCCACGCTCCGGCGGCAGCTTCACTCCGGGACGAATCTGCGCCAACGCCTGGCTCAGATCGGGCACCGAAAACACCGCTCCGATCGGGCGGCCATCCACGCTGGCGACGGTCGATAGATCCGCGACCGGCGTCTGCGCGAGCGCGCTCAGCATCGGGCGGACTTCCTGCCGCGTAACCGGATTCCATCCCCAATGGCGCGCGAACGCCTGATTGGTAACGTCGGTCCACGCGTCCACTGCGGCGAGAAATCCATACTCGCGCCAGCTCTGCACCAAAAACCCGCCGCGCTCCGCCGCCGTCACCATCGAGGCGTACCGCTGCTGCATCTGCGGCGTCAGCTCGGCGGTGAAATCAGCAAATCCCTTCTCGGTCTCAAATCCGGCGTTCTTGAAATAGCAATGGTAGTAGTCCGGATTGCCGCGCAGCAGAAACGACGGGAGCTGATGATAGTTGTCGATGGTGTACGGATAATCGAGAAACGCGGCGAAGCCGCTGCGCATCGCGGCCATCCCGCGGCTCTTGAGCCAGTGGCCGGCTTCGCTCAGCAGCGCCACAACCGCAGCGCTCTCGCCGGGAATCGCCTCGAAGTGGATCAGTTGCCCGAGCTTCTCGTCCCATTGCCGGTTGCAGCGATGGTTGACCACGGCGCTGACGCGCGCCACCAGCCGCCCCTCGCGCCTTGCCCACATCGGCGCCAGATCCAGGTGCGCCGCAATCGGGCTGCGCCCGGATATCAGGTCGACTTCGCTTTGAATGTCGGGAGGCCACCAGGCGTCATGGCTGCCATAGATTTCGTTTGGGAACGCGGCGAACTTCTCAAACGATTCGCGCGAACTGATTATCTCGACCTTGATTCCGTCTACACTCATCGGCTGTCCCGCCGGACAAACGAATCATAGCGCGGATCATCGACGAGGGTCCAAAGCCCGCTTCGCGCGAAGACTCGATCGGGGACTAATTATTTTTCATTTGTCGGCCGGTTCACTTATCACGAAGGCTTCCGCCGCAGGACGCAGCGGTCGGGCGAACCAAAGCGGGCGTCTGAGGCCGCCGGGACCGGGAGCCGGTCGCGTTTTGGCCAGCCATTCTTTGAAGATCTGATGAGAGCGCTCGGTATCGGCAACGACGTCTCCATACCTATCTTCCGCATGAGCCCGCTCGACCCTGACCGCCTGATGCCAACAGTGCTGCCCACTTATTGGATCTGGATGAACCGGGAAGGTCAGGTTCTGATGCACGCC